>JBKPEX010000146.1:0-25144 GCA_046728625.1 Thermoproteota archaeon | reverse complement strand
CACATAGACCGTTTCGTCGGCAGCGTCAGATGTGTATAAGAGACAGGTATACGGTAGTTTGTCCTCTTATATGCATCTCCACTTTGCGGACTCAAGATTGCCAAAGAGGCTTATAGAACACTGTATTACATATTCACATAGATGAATATGAAATTTTCTACATAAACCATTATAGTATATTAAAATGAACATCTATATAGAATATTTTAATCGTACCAATATTCAAATAAGACATGTCATAATAAAACCACTAATCAGAGCTTCGCTCAACCTTTGCCTTTAATGCACTATTCATTTCCTCCAAACTTCTGCGTATCTCCTTTTCCATATTGCTGCTCGTTAAGGCAACTGCTAAGCCCGTAAAGACCTCTGTGTGTACAAAATGTGTGCTGTGACTGTCAAGTGGTTCCATAGTAAAAATATGTTCTCCATTAAATATTCCAGGCACAAAAGACTTCCCATACCAGCGCAATTCTCGATTTGGTTCAATTTTTGTTATTGTTGGTTTATAGATTCGGTTTTTTCCACCTGATGTATGTAGATGTACTTTAAGTTTTGCTCCCAATATGGCATCTCCTTCTATTTGTTGAATAAATGGATTCCATTTAGTATAATTACTAAAATCTGTAAGTATACGCCAGATTTTTTCTGGAGGTGCGTTAATTTGAGTCTCAGTACGAATAGATCTCAACTATATCACTCCATTATAGTATTTCTTTGTTAAAACTCTTTAGAACATGTTATTGACTCTATCCATTACATTTTATTGAAGTTATCATGTCTTTGTTCTATTCATACCTAAAATAGTACACCAAAATTTCCTTGAAGCTATTGTCGTTATTTAAGAAAACGTGAGTGTAGATGAGTGGAGTTCCAATATGGGTATGTATAGCGATAGAGTATCACTTCCAATGCTATCGACAAAACTGAACTGTCCTGTTAATCTCTTCAATTCTATAAATTTTTTCGATGGTTTTTCATTCTGTATATTGTAATGTACAATAACGCTACCCACTGCCCCCGTATATATAAAGAGTATTTGTTGATTATCATAATTTATATGATAAAGCATGGGTGTAAGGCCTAGAGCTGATTGCGCAGAATAAATTATAACTTTAAGCATATCTTCCAAGTTTTTATATTTCAAGTATGTTATGGAGTCTTGATTCTGTGACATACATTAGATAAAAAATATGTAATAAATTTTAATGTTTGCCTATATATCTGAAAATCATTAAAGCTACATTTCAAAGCGCTATGTTATAAGTTAGACTAAAACTGCGGCTAGTATTTCTGTTCCATTGTACATATGTCTGATTATTTATGCAATTGATGAGATATTATTAATTTGGTAATGCCTATCTACTATAGGTGAGCAATTTTCTTGATGGGTACCAGAGAAATTGAAGGCGGGAAACACGTTTACGTAGATTAGGAGTTCCATGTAGTCTATTGATGATGCATAAGATAAGATTGGGCTATTGTATGTGTACAATAAAATATGTTTAATACATAATTAACTAGTATCATAATCGCAAATTAAACAAAGATTGAGAATCTACATTTTATCGTTGATTCATTGAAATCAGATATATAGACCATGTTATATAGAATTTAACTCTACTTATGTAGTCACTAGCAAAAAGATCATCAAGGCTTAATAATTATGATCTGAAGAGTAGTAACATGGAAAAGAAGGTTAAGGGTCCTGCCTCCGGCATTATGCTTACGCTTTTGTATTATACGAAAAAAGGGAAAATTCCACTGATTATTGGTGTAATTCTGCTTGTGATCGGTGCCATTGGTACTTATTCTTTTGGTTCTATATCTGTAAAGGATGCAGTTACAGGTAATACTAACCCCGATAGACCAAATCTCATAAATGGTGTATCTCCGCTTTATACAGAAATAGAATTCATTGGTATCATGATCGTAGGATTGGCATTGATAGCCTTAGGAATTGTACTTGTTACCTCTGCTAAAAGACAGCATAGCTATATTAGAAAATAAAATGGAAAAGAGAATAATATGCGAGTAGTATAATAATATCGATCTCTAACTTCCAATTTTATCTGCTTACTGTATATATTACAGTGGTAACTGGAATTTTCTTGTTCAACAAAAGACAGAAACAGCTCAATATTCTATCTCCATTAGATCTTCCATACTATCTGTACTTTTCCTGATAGAGCAACATTATCGCATTTATTATTGAAGCTGCCGCAGGACTTCCACCCTTCCTTCCTATATTAGTAATGAATGGAACTTCTATCTTTGTAAGTTCATTTTTTGATTCAGGAGCCGATACAAAACCAACAGGAATACCTACAATAAGTGCTGGCTTGGTAACACCTTCTTTTATCATGTCCAGCGTTTCATATAATGCAGTAGGTGCATTTCCAATTACTATTATGCCTCCATTCATTTCAGTTGCAGCATAGCGCATTGCCATTTGTGATCTTGTCTTGTTAAATTCTCGAGCTTCTTTTACAAGTTCTAGATTAGAAATATTGCATATGGTTCTTAGCCCAAGATTGTTCAATGATTTCTTGTTTATCGCAGAAAGAACCATGTCTACATCAGTAATGATATTACATTTGTTTTTTATAGCTTCAAATGCGGATTCTATTGCATTTTTGTGGAATATTATTAGATTGTCCCTGGCATAATCAAAATCCGCCGTAGCATGAATAACCCTGCGTACAATATTCCACTCTAATTCATTATAACTATGCAAGCCAATTTCTTTATCTATTATCTCAAAGCTTTTAGTTTCAATGTCAAATGCTTTATCTGACATTTCTCTTCCTGAGGCAATATTTCCGTTATTATTTTTATAAGAAATCATTTCTTCTACTTTCTGCCTCTGTTGCACGTTCTAGAATAATGTCGACCACTTTTTGATCGACTCCTATGTGTTTAGCCATAAAAGCATTTTTAAAACCATATTTTCCAAGTGCTACATTAACATCCTCTATTATGTCACGCTTAACATGGGCACCTTTATGTAAAAAATATGGTATCAAGAGGATAATTTTTGGCCTCTTTTGAAGTACCGTCTTTATACCATGTTCTATATCTGGCTTATCCAATTCTAGAAAGCAGAAATCTACATTCCTGTAGATTGGCTTTAGAGTATTGACAGTGTAAATAAAGGCATCTCTGGCTCTCTTGTCACTACTGCCATGGCCGATGACCAAAATATCGCATACACTATTGGGGTATAGAATCCTTTTCTCATTTTTTATATAGTTAATTCTATCAACTATCATGCTAGTCATGAGCGAGTGATAGCTTAGAGGCTTTGTTATCACTATTTTCAGGTTACTTATGTGTGCAATCCCAGCAGTCCGTTTAACGGAATCTTTTAACTTCATTCCAGGATAAAGAAAGTATGGCATTACAGTAATGCAGTCTACGCCATTATCAAGACATTTCTTAATTCCTTCTTCAATAAATGGTGGGAGTACTTCTAAAAAGCAATAATCAGTATAATGATATCCACCCTTAAATTTCACCATAGAGCATATATTTTGAAGTTCTACGCTTACCTCTTGCTCTCTACTGCCTCTATCGATAATCAGTAATGCCTTTTTCAATTTAATCAAACTTTATCCTAGCAATAGCTATCGTTAGATTTGGTGGAAACTTCTTTTTGGGAATTATGAGTTCACCTTTGGAACTTAATATCGCTGATGATTCAGAAACACTTGCTGTGCCTTCAAACTTTTTCACTGTATCTGATGGATTGGGCACCTTAACCTCAGCCAATTTATGTTTATCATAACTTTCAAGTGGGATCTTTGAATATTTTGAAAATTCCTTCAAACCTTTTACGCTTTCTTCCCTATTAATAGAGGCAATATTGCGAATAGATCCGAAACTTAAGCCATTCTCATTCATTACTGTTTTAATTCCTAATTCAATTGTGTCTTTACTTGTGTCCCAGTGAAGTCCTATACCGACTACCAAACTCTTTGGTCTATAGATAACAGATTTTTCTAAAATGATTGGATCAATATCAAGTCTATCAGAAATTACTAATGATCCTCTAAATTCAGGTGATTTTAATTCCTCAATATGCTTGACAACAGTTACGTTCTTTGGTAAGGAATCAGCCTGCCACCAGTTTGTTTCACCGGTTTCCTGGTATATGCCTATTTTTTCTTCGTTAACCATGAGTGCACTCACTTTAGTCACATTTTCATAATTATCAATGATCCACGCAAATTCTCTTCCCAGCAGATCTACCGCAATGGTCTCATTTACATCAGCAGCAGTTGTAATTACTGGCTGTGCATTAGGAAAAAATGAAGCTATGAGACGAGCTAAAGCATTTGCTCCTCCTAGGTGTCCTGATAATGTGCTTATAACATAGTTTGCTTTATCGTCTATAACCAAGATTGCCGGATCAACTCTTTTATCCCTAATTAAAGGTGCAATCAGCCTTATCACAGCACCAAGTGAAAATATACAAATTAATACTTGTTTTGTTTTGAACAGGTTTCCTATCATTTGACTCGTTTGCTCTGGGAACCAATTTATATCATGAGAGGAGTCACTCTGTTTTAGCGGAACATATATCTCAATTTCAGGGATGTTTTCTTTTATTCGTCTTGCAATTTCAATTCCATGTTTTGTAATAGCTATTACTGCTGTCTTTCCTATCATAAATTACATACTTTTAAGATTTGAATGGAAAGATAATCCTTCGCATTATATAATTCATTATTCCAAGATCAGACCAAAAAGAATCAAGATCCTTCGTATTATATTATGCGAGTTCATTAGAATGCTATTACTGTATAACAACGGAAGATAAATACATATACAAGAGAGAAGATCTCGATAGAAATCAAGTTTTCTAACGTGTTTTTATAAGAAAGTAGTATTTGATCAAAGTATTACCTCATAATATATTATATATAAAATATTAAATCATTATTTCTATGAAAATAAAACAAATGTACAATAAGGTTTCGAATTCTTTCGTAAACTCCTTATACGGGTTAACTCTCCTATTTCAATTATATTGAATAGTAAAATTATAATAGGTATTTCTATGTTTACAGCTGCTATTTTTATTACAGGGATATATGCAGCAGCATACGCACAACAACTATCGTCAAACACAATTGGCGTGAAAATAACTTCGCCTATCAAAAATCAACGGGTTCCGGTCGGTAGTTTGACAATTTCAGGAACATCAACGCATAATACTACTTCGGATTGCCAGGTTTCAGTAATTGTAAATAATGTAAAGCCATATCAAAATGCTACAGCTATCGGATCTGGTGGAAATAATGACTATTCAAAATGGAATTTCAATCTTGCACCTAAATATACAACGATTAAAGAAGGAACAAATAAAATAACTGCTAAATTATCTTGTGCTGATAATCCTAATTTAAAAAAATTTTATTCTGTGAATATTACAGGAGTAGCAGCATCTAATAATAATACAGTGCAACAGCAACAAACAGTAATAACACCACAATCGCCACCACCATCATCATCAACAACAACAACTACCAAAAATAACAATAATACCGGCTCTCCTCTATTGCTTCCCACTGTCAATAATTCAAATCAAGCAATACAAAAGCAACGAACAGTAATAACACCACAATCGCCACCACCATCAACAACAACAACAACTACCAAAAATAACAATAATACCGGCTCTCCTCTATTGCTTCCCACGCCAACTCCTACTACAAAAAATTCAAATAATACTGCCTTATTGCCCGCTATAACACAAATAGATAAGCCTCCTACAGCTAACGCCGGTCCAGATAAAGAGGTGATAGAAGGGGATAAGATTACATTGGACGGCGGTAATAGTTTGGATCCAGATGGCAGTATAGTTTCATCATCATGGAAACAAATATCTGGAAGTCCCTCTGTTAAACTAAAAGGAGCAGATAGCGTTAGCCCTTCATTTACTGCACCATTTGTAAAACATGATACTCCTCTTACGTTTCAACTAACAGTTACAGATAATAACGGCCGAACCAGTAGCGACACTGTAAATATACTTATTAAAGACAAGTAGAATATTATCATAATACAACTATATTATAGTATAAGTGGTGATTTGATGGAAATACTGCAGGTACTTTTCTATTAGTCTATGAATGACTTATCTAAGTCAGAGTCTAAATTTATAAACTCTGAGCACGTGTTTTGTACAACCATTATGATATTCTTTATATAGTTATGTATACAGTCTCAATAATCATTACGCGGTGAAAAATGAAATTGACTTTATTTGAAATAAATACGCTTGTAAATGAGTTAGCTTCTCTTGGAGTTAAGTGCAAAGTTGGCAAAATGCAAACTGATGTGCATCATAAAAAGTTACCATACTTTGAGAGATGGCTATCAAACAGAGATGGTTTTGTTACTCTTCTGAACGAAAATATTGACTATATAGGTATTGAAGATATAGTACGAATGGGACCATTTTTCAATATTTATTGCTTGATAGAAAACCAACATATTAGCGAAAATGATGATAATGCTTACAAACTATTGGATGCTAGACCATTCTTTGATCTAAATCACGGAGTAATCACCAAATTAGGCTGGAGTGGTGGAGTGCTTGCTGATTTTCTAACAAAAGATGCGACACTGTACAATTCTTTCGCCAAAAATATCATGAAGGAAGAGGTACGAAGAATTTCTGTTAAAGTAGCAAATTACGCTTGTATTATTGAAACACGTGCATGGGAAGCAGCTGGATTAGTATCTATTTATGAAGTACTTGATCGCATAGGTCTAAATATCAAGAAACTGCTGCAGCAAATTCATTTGGGAAATGATATTGGCACATGAAATATAATATAAATAACATGTGTAATGCAGCTGCGTTTTACTTCTAATCAAGAAATTTTGATTCTTGATATGGACGTATGCTTTCATTCTATTATCTTCTAATACTGCTAAAATAAGCATGATTTCAAAGGCTGGGTTTGTGTAGCACGTTAAAATCCACAAGTGAAAGCATTGATCCAATTCTGATGCAAGATAAGATGCCAGCACTGCTGCTTTCCAACCGCTCACGCAGGTAAGTAACACAGCAGCGACGACAGGTTTGACTTCCGGGTTCGGAATGGGACCGGGTCGCGCCCTGTCGCTATGACCGGCTTGAATCTTCTGTGAACAAAAGGGTCAATTTAACTTTACTATAGATGTTAGTACAGAATATGATAGTTCTCCATTAGAGTATCATGCTGTGCGACAGAATCTGTATAATCTCTATCAATTTTACTATCCTTATTGTTGAAAGGTCATAGTTACCTTATATTCTCTTGTATGGCTTTGAATCTTTAGTGCAGAACCTATATAATATATTACTGTGAAGCGAAGTCAGTAACATTGGAAAAATCACTAGGATCGACACATAGAATAGCCGTTCTTGATGAAGAACTGTGTCATCCTAAAAAATGTGGCTTGGAATGCATTATCTACTGCCCAGTAAATAAAACTGGTGGCGAATGTATAGTGCAGCGCCCAGACGACGGAAAAGCTGTAATCTCGGAGGATCTTTGTAATGGTTGTGGTATCTGCGTAAAGAAATGTCCCTTTGATGCTATAGTCATTGTTAATTTAGCTAAGGAGCTAGGAAAGGATAAGATTCACCAGTACGGTGTAAATTCATTTAGATTATATCGACTTCCTACGCAGAAAAAAGGATCAATAATAGGATTGCTTGGAAAGAACGGTACTGGAAAATCTACAATGGTAAATATTTTGTCTGGAAACATTAAGCCGAATTTTGGAAATTATGAAAATGAGTTAACATGGGATCAAGTTATTAAAAATTTTAATGGAACTGAATTAAAATCGCATTTCGAAAGAATTGCTAACGGTACGTTACGGGCTTCAATTAAACCACAGTTGGTTTACCAAATTCCAAAAACGTTTAAAGGAACGGCAAAGGAATTAATAAAAAAGTTTGATGAAAGAAAAGTAGCTGACAAATTGGTAAACGATCTAGATTTGAAAATTGCGCTAGACCGTAATGTAACGGAATTGAGTGGTGGTGAATTACAAAGGTTGGCCGTAGCAGTAGCTTCGGCAAGAGATGCCGATTATTATTTTTTTGATGAACCATCATCATACAACGATGTATACCAAAGACTTTCCGTAGCCAAGGTGATCCAAGAACTTGCTAAAGAAGGAAAGAATGTTATGGTAGTGGAACACGATATGACGTTATTGGATTATCTCTCTGATTATATTTGTATTCTCTATGGAGAACCGGGAGCTTATGGCATCGTTTCAGATCCGCAGAGTACAAAGCTTGGCATCAATAATTTCTTAGAAGGATTTCTTCCAACAGAAAACGTACGATTTAGAGACAAGGCCTTTAAGTTTGATACAACAAGCTCTATCGATGACATTATTTCAGACACTCTTGTAGCCAGTTATTCCGAGATTACAAAGTCTTTTCCATCATTTAAACTAAAAATCTCTGCAGGACGAGTAAGACAAGGAGAAATTTTAGGAATAGTTGGTGCTAATGCATTAGGCAAGACTACATTTATGAGAATTCTGTCGGGTTTGGACAAACCTGATTCTGGAAATGTTGAGATTGGCGCAAAAATTTCGTATAAACCTCAATATCTTAATCAAGATTATGACGGCAATGTCCAGTCTTTGTTATTTACAGCATACCAAAATATTATAGAAGGCTCGGCAGTAGAAGAACAGATTATAATTCCTATGGGAATAAAAAAACTGTATGAAAAAAGCCTGAAAAACCTTAGTGGAGGAGAATTACAGAAAGTGGCAGTAGCCGTGTGTTTGATGCGGCAAGCTGATATATATGCATTGGATGAGCCATCCGCATTCCTAGACGCTGAGGATAGGATAGCACTTGCGAAATTCCTGCAGCGTTTTGTAAGAGCACAGGGAAAATCCGCAGTAATTATCGACCACGATATGCAATTAATAGATCTTGTGGCAGACTCGTTAGTAATATTCGAAGGCGAGACTGGCCTAAGTGGTGTAGGCAGTTCGCCAGTACGTAAAGAAACTGGAATGAACCAGTTTTTAAAGGCTTTATCTATAACGTATAGAAGAGATGAAGATACTGGCAGGCCGCGTGTTAATAAAGAAGGTAGCAGATTAGATCGATCACAAAAGGATGCAGGAGATTATTATTATACAAAAAAATTACTTGCATAACTAATGCCACGTCTGCTAAAAAAAATTTTGAGTGAAGTTCTTACAGAGAGAGAAACATCTAAAATTTACTCTGCCTTTGATATGATTGGGGATGTAGTTATAATAAAAGTTCCAGACTGTTTGTTAACAAAGAAGGAAGTAATTGCAAAATCAGTTTTACAACACGTGAAGCCAGCTAGATCCGTATTTGTACAAACTTCCTCTGTTAGAGGATCTTACAGAATACGGAATTTAGAATTTTTGGCAGGGGTCTATAATACGTTAACAGAGTATAGAGAACATGGTTGTAGATTTAAAGTAGACATAAATAAAACATATTTCTCGCCAAGATTGTCAACTGAGAGACTAAGAATCGCAAAAATGGTGTCTAATGATGAGGTTATTACAAATATGTTCGCTGGTGTAGGAACCTATTCAATAATTATCGCTAAACTGAAGAAAGACTCCAAAATCTACAGTATTGACTTAAATCCAATTGCCAATGAATTATGTATAGCCAATATATACATGAACAAGGTACAAGATAGAGTTTTTCCAATATGTGGAGATGCTAGAGAAATTATAACAAATCATATTAAAGGTAAGTCAGATAGAGTTATCATGCCATTGCCTGAGAGAGCAAAAGAATTTGTAGATTCTGCAGTTTTGGCACTAAAGGAGAAGAAAGGTTTCGTTCACTATTTTGCTCATATAAGCGCTCATACGAAGAAACTAGCAGTAGATCAGGGTATAACTGATACCAAAGATGCATTCAGAAATTATAAACACAAAATTCTCGCAACTAGGATAATAAGAGAGGTAGGGCCAAGACTATATCAAATCGTGTCTGATGTATATGTTAACAATGACGGCAAATGAATTGGTTTTGACTGTAATTGCATCATGTGTGTGAAGCTGTAGCCATTGTATAGCCTATCCATGATAAAACTGACACTATGACAGCTATTGCACCAAGCACAGTAAGCTTTAGAACTACTAGGCTCCAACTTGTATCAAGTAATACGTAAGCATAGAGTATAAAAATGAAGATTGAAAATATAAAGATAAAAAGACCAATAGCTCTGCTACTTTTCTGCCTTCCTTTCACGCATTCTTGACATTCTTCGTATCTTATTTAGGTATCTGATACTCTAGTTGCTAGTCATTGGTATATCTAAGTATACAATTGTTAGAATTTACAGTCCCACTAGCCTCCGGTCCATGGAATTGACATTCACAAAGGGTCTAAGTTTTAAAATATTTTTTTCTCGTCGAGTGGATAAATGTATACGTTAGCCAATTCATCGCTTATTTTAGTTGAATTTACTAATATTGCGCCGTGTAATTCTGTTCCATCTAAACCTTTGCCATCCATTCCTAGCACAGAAGTCGGATCAATTTTGCTTGGTAGCATGCCCTCTCCGGGATACGGCTCCAGTGTCACTCTCTCTTCTGCTAAAAGTCCAGCATCTCTTATGCCATTAGACATTTGTCTACCACCATCGTTTAACATCATGTCTATATTGTGGATCTTTCTGAGATTTAACATCGCTTGATAAATATCAAATTGATCACCTGTTACTAGGTAATTTATGAGATCTGATTCTGGTATATTCTTAACCATATAGTCATAACCAGGCTGGTTAGTTACAAAAATCACCTTGACATTGTTACTTGGGTTAAGAACTGCTATCCTGTTTCTTTGATATTCTTCTACTATATTCAATCTTCTGAAGGTTTCATGAGATCTAGCTATTATTACATAACAATATGGGGATCTGTAGATGCCCTTCTTTTGTGCCAGTTTAACAAGGTCATAATAAACAGAAGGAACAAATTTTCTAACATGATTACCAAAAAATTCCCAATTCCATATTTTACTTTTATTTATCATCAAATTAGTTGCACTTATCATAATTGCCTTATGACCCATCAATATTCTATGTGTAGATGCAAAGATGCTGTCTCCTAATGTTCTCTTCCTATTTGTGAGAAGTGTGACCCCTCCTCCTTCTTTACCTAGAATTTTATAGATATACGCACCTTTTCTATCTTGTCTTGAATTTGCTGCGATAAAACTAGTTCCTTGATAAGGAACCTTCATTCTGCTGATATAATTTCTAGAGGCGCCTATTACAATAAATGGGAGATATTCATTTAATGAATCCAATCCAAAATCAAGATTAGGCATTATTACCTGTAGTCCTCTATTTAAGAAATGCAATAGCTGATCTTCGGAAATTTTCTTATTTTCTGCTAATGAATTTAACTTATCTTTATAACGTGATTCAAAATTAATCTTCATTTTAAAATTATGTAATAAATTGGATACAACTACAAAAATTTTTTGAAACAACTTTTTATGATTATAATTATAATCTCAGTGTAATCTCTCTTTTCTAATTTAGTAGCACTAGTTGTTGTGGAATAATAGCTATTATCCACATCAAACAAGTATAACTGATAAGATTAGTTTGTCTAATTAGATCGGCGTCTTGCCTTGATAGTAACCAAAATATAAGCAATAAGATATGTTTTTATCCCTCTTTAATATACACGTGGCTAGAATAGTTGTTAAATATGTATCAAAGGTTCAAACTATATCAGTAGCTAAAGGTAGAAGATAAATTTGGATGAAAGACTTGATCTCATTAACACATCTAATACGTTGTTATCAGTTGTATGTACTCGCAAAAAACAAAATGTTTGTACACTGGCTCTTACCATATTGATTTTATTAATTAATATGCACTTTAATCAAAGTTTCATTATACATTTCAGAAGAAAAGAAATTCCATTATATGATAATATACACCTGGTATGGATTGATTGAGTAATGCAAGTAGTACAGGCACTTATGTGGCTTTTTTCCATAATTGTAATGGCTTTTCTCGCTTATAGAATAAAGGTACTTGATAAAAATGGCGCAATCGCAGCAGTACCCATTGGTTTTATTGTGTTATATCTTGGTTCAGCGTCATGGTTTTTTGTTCTGGCATTTTTTTTGGTAGTTGCATCATTGTTCACCAAATATAAATATAGACAGAAACAGAAGATGGGAATATCTGAGGAAAATGGTGGTGCACGAGGATGGAAGAATGTAGTAGCAAACGGTGCTCCTCCAGCAATATTTGCTATTTTGTATTATTTTTCCAATAGTAATATTATCTTTACTTTGTCTTTCGTTGGAGCAATTAGCTTTGCGTTATCAGATACTGTTGCAACGGAAGTTGGATTGCTTAGTAAAACAAAACCTAGATGCATATTAACAGGTCTACAACTTGATAGAGGTCAATCAGGTGGAGTGACCATTCAAGGGGAAATTGCTGCAGTAGGTAGTTCGCTTTTGATAGGATCTATTTGCGGGATATTACTATCAGATAATATTTTGTCGTTTCAGATGATTACAATACTATCATCTGCTATAGTTGGAGGAATAGTCTCTACGAATATTGATAGTATATTAGGAGCAACCATTCAAGCAAAATACAGATGCATAAACTGTAGAAAGTATCTAGAAAAAAGGGCCATGCATTGCAATTTTCTTACCGTTCAGGAAAAGGGTGTATCACTTATTGATAATAACGTAGTGAATCTTCTTAGCGCAGTACTAGGCGCAGCAGTTTCTGCTAGCTTCATTATCATTTATAGATGAATATTTTTCTAACAAGATATAAATGAAAACCAGATTTGAAAACCTGTTTTAAGTTGTTTGATATCTTCTCAATATTTTCTCTGTTAGATCATAATTATATGCTAGGAGCAAAGAAGTTAGCCCTAGTGATGTATAGATTATTGTATAATTAAACTAGTTGCGGTAAATGTAAGTATGGGTAAAACAACCAAGCCATATACTCTTATTATTTGTGAAAAACCAGATGCGGCAAGAAGGATAGCATACGCACTGGGGACCTCCAACAGTTTAGAAAGGTCTCAATCTAGAGGACCATTATCATTTTTTGATATAACATCATATAATTCCCAACAGCGCTTCATAATATGTGCTGCAATAGGTCACATGTATAGCTTAATCGATGCTACGAATCATACGGCCACATATCCAGTCTTTGACCTAGAATGGACACCAACAATTTCAAAGTCAGGAAGACCATCTAGGATTAAAAGAATTATAGAAATGATTTCGTATTTTTCTAAGAATGCTACCAACTATGTTCATGCATGTGATTATGATCAAGAGGGGGAGTTAATTGGTTACAATATTTTGGAATATGCCTGCAACGGCAAATATGAAAAATCTCAAAGAGCTAAGATTTCTACATTAACTAATGAGGATATAAGAAAATCATTTAACAATCTGCTAGAACCTAACAAGGGATTGGCTGAAGCAGGTAAGTCTAGACATATTATTGATTTTATTTATGGCATAAATCTTTCAAGGGCACTTTCACAATCTTATAAAAAAAATAGCCATGATAATAATAAATTATGTCACAATAATCTATCAATTGGCAGAGTACAAGGGCCTACT
The DNA here is from genome assembly GCA_046728625.1 of Thermoproteota archaeon. GTDB lineage: Archaea > Thermoproteota > Nitrososphaeria > Nitrososphaerales > Nitrososphaeraceae > DASQQB01. The sequence continues at coordinate 11,481 of JBKPEX010000146.1, read as the reverse complement.
CTAGCATTTATAACGAATAGAGAATGCCAGATTAGAAAACATATTCCAGACCCTTACTGGTCGGTATTAACAGAGTTTGAGACCGACAGTGGATATATAATAAAAACATGTTATGAACATGAAAGGATTAGACTATTACCAGAAGCATTTTCAATATTTAATGGGTGTAAAGGAAAAGATGGACAAGTGAGTGAAATGAAAAATCAGGAAATTAAACTTTTGCCACCTCATCCCTTTAGTTTAGGAGATTTGCAAAAGGAGGCATACATATTATTCAAAATATCACCCAGTCATACACTTACAATTGCTCAAAGACTCTATCTTGATGCGTTGATTTCATATCCCAGAACATCAAGCCAAAAGCTTCCACCTTCAATAGGATATAAAAAAATCATCTCCAGACTTGCAGCAATTTCTGCTGATTATGCTGGTTTAATACAATTACTCTGCAAACAATATCATAATCTTTCTCCAAACGAAGGTAAAAAAAGTGATCCAGCACATGCAGCGATTTATCCAACAGGACAAAAACCAAGTAATAAATTACAGAAAATCGAATTTAAGATTTATGATCTTATAGTAAGAAGATTCCTTGCTACATTTGCGAATCCATCAATAAGCCTGCATACTATAGTTTCAATTAAAATTAATGACTACATATTCAACACTGAAGGGAAAATACAAATATACGAAGGATGGACACAATTTTATAAACCATATTTTAGATCAGAAACGTTGCAGCAGCTGCCAGAATTACATAAGAACGAAATTTTGAAAAATATTAATATAAATATGATTGAGAAATTTATACAACCACCTCGTCGCTTCAATCAAGCCACATTACTAGAAAAAATGGAAAAAGATCAAATTGGAACTAAAACTACCAGAGCGAATATTATCAACGTCTTATTCAAAAGAAATTATATAACTGTAACTAATCATAGAAGCAGAAAATATGAAGGAGAGTGGATAGAAGCTACTGATCCAGGTTTTGCAATAATCGAAGCGATTGGAAAATACATCCCAAATATTCTTTCTGTAGATCTTACAAGATCAATGGAAAGGGACTTGGAGAAGATCGAAAAAGGGAAATGTAATGATGCTTTAGTTATAGAGAAAGCAGCAGACCGGTTGATTAAATCACTGATGTTTTTTAAGAAAAATGAGGCTAATATAGGGAAACATATAGCCCAGGCTTTTCATGTCAGTCATAAAATCAAAGAGAATTTATAGTATTAGAGTGGCTACAATTGATGACCTCTAACTGAATGCATTAATATTATTTCTATACACATCAAGCCTACGATTTTTCAAAAGTGGAAGAGATTCCCTAACTTTTTGGATTCTAGATTTATCAATTTCAATAATTTCCATACCTTCCCTATTCCCCATATCAAGTATGGCTGAGCCAAACGGATCTACGACCATGCTCCTGCCAGAGAAGATATTGCCGATCTGGTCGGGTGCGACCATATATATCCCATTCTCGATTGCTCTTGCTTTGAGTATTGTCTGCCAGTGTTCTTCCTTCATAATACCGTGAACCCAAGCAGAAGGTGCGATCAGAATTTCTGCTCCATTTACAGTCAGAATCCTGGACATTTCAGGAAAACGTATATCATAGCAAATCATTAAACCAATATTACCAGCTAATGTCTTGGTCGGTTTTTCAATTACATTGCCGTGCATCATCTTTTTTGATTCTTTAAAACCTAATGCATCATATAGATGTAATTTGCGGTAAACGGAAGATACCATACCTTTGCTATTTATCATAACTGCTGTATCGTATACACGGTAGTAATTCAGCAGATTTTTATTATTAATTTCATTTTTTTCGTAGATAGTTCCAATAACTCCGATATTATTCTGTTTAGCAGCTTCACACATTGCAGAGATAAAGTTACCCCCATTTACTACTTCTGCCAGTTTCACAAGCTGTTTTGCAGATTGTTTGCATGGTGAAAAGGCCATCTGAAATTCTGGAAAACAGACTAAACAGGCTTTCTTTCTTGCTGCTTCTTGGATAAAGGAGATGGATCTATTCAGATTTTCTTTCTTGTTTTCTGATGACTTCATCTGTACTATAGCAATAAGAGATGAGGTCTTGCGTGTTGTCCCTTCGGTCATAGTCGCCACACCAAATATGGAATTGGTAATAATATAATTTATTGTTATTAAACTGCTTGTCAAAATAACCTGCAAGTTTTAGTTTGGTCTACATAGGCGTACACAGCTAGATATGACATTTGCCTTTCTTTTAGTAAAATAGTATCTGTAGTAATCCAAACAGATTATAAACCAATACCATCCGTTGGCTCAATTATAATAATTGTATTACTTTTCTTATTGAAAGATAAGCACCCTAATAATGCCTATAAAAAATGACCAAAGTTAAGGTGTATTTATGTCTAACCTTTTTATAACGAAAAAGGGATATTTTGTCAGATGACAAAAAAGGTCTGTATTCTTGGTGCTGGCAGTACCAAATACGGTAAATTGAACGAAAATATTATCGAAATTGCATTGAATGCATCAAAAGATGCTATTGACTCTGCAGGGATCACACCAAAGGATATTCAGGCAGGATACATTTCAAATGTTTTTGGAGCCTCTGATAAACAGGTTCATATGGCTCCTGTAGTAATGAGTAACCTAGGTATTCCCTACGTTCCTGGACTTACAATTGAATCTGCATGTGGCTCAGGTTCTGTAATGTTTAGAGAAGCGTATGCTAATATAGCTGCAGGGTTTTATGATTGTGTCTTAGCACTAGGTGTTGAGAAAATAACTCATGTTGGAACCACTCAAAGTACTACTTTGTTTTCTTATTGTTCTGATTTCTTTTATGAAGGGGGAAATGGTGCTTCTTTTCCTGGATTATTTGCATCTATTGCAAGATCATACATGTCTTCATACAAGACCAATGAAGAAGATCTTGCTTATGTAGCAGTAAAGAACCATGAAAATGGCATGCTTAATCCCAAGGCTCATGTCAGAAAAAGGATCTCCATTGATGATGTATTGAGGTCACCGGTTGTGGCTTCACCATTGAAACTTTATGACTGCTGTCCGTTTTCAGATGGAGCATCAGCGGTAATATTGTGCAGCGAGGAATTTGCCAAAACAAAAAATAGCAATTCGTATATAGAGGTAATTGGCTCTGGTAGAGGCGCCTCTCCAGCAGCAGTACAATCACGTGAAGATATTACTACCATTCCAAGCACGACAGCTGCTGCCAAAGAGGCATATAAGATGGCAGGAATTACACCAAAAGATATCGATTTTGCAGAAGTGCATGATTGCTTTACAATCGCAGAAATTATTGATATTGAAGATCTAGGTTTCTTTCAAAAGGGAACAGCTGCTCAAGCTATAAGAAGTGGGGCAACTAGGAGAAACGGTGAGATCCCTATTAATCCGTCTGGAGGCCTAAAGTCAAAGGGTCATCCTATTGGTGCTACAGGCGTAGGTCAAATTGTGGAGGTTTTTGAACAATTCACTGGTAGTGCAGGAGAGAGAACTATTAAAGATGCAGAAATTGCTTTAACACATAACTTTGGAGCGACAGGTGCAAGTGCCGCCGTTCATATATTTAAAAAGGTGAAATAAAGAATATTGTCAAAACAGGAACATGATATATTTAATACACGCGAAAGGTTCATCGCATCTGCGAATAAGGGAAAGATACTTGCTAATCGATGTTTAAAATGTGGACATATAATGCTTGAGACTGTATATTATTGCGAAAAGTGTCATAATGATAAATTTGATGTTATAGAATTCGAAGGAATAGGCAGAGTAATAACTTACACTATTCAAACTGTTGCGCCACAGGGATTTGAAAACAGTGGATCATATGCTTGGGTAGTTTTTAAAATAGATAACGCTCCATTTAGAACGTCAGGATTTCTTAATGGAATTATCTCACCTAAAGATTTGCCGATAGGAGCGAGAGTTAAGGTGTCTGGATTTGATCCAAAGCATGGCTTATTATTGGAGAAACTACTATAGTAATTGCACTTTTATGTACGCTGATCATCATGAATGTGAGTATTCGTTGACAATGTTGTAGTAAGGATATATTATTCTTATAACTAAGATATTAGCAAAAACTACTATAAGTATACAGTCGATCTACTCAGTCTTACTAAAACTTTAGTAGCTCAGCTTTATACCATCTTTTAGTACATAGACTTTAACATTGAGCCTTAACATTTTTTAGATAATCAAAAGCTGGAATCATGGATCAGCATCAACAACAGTTTAAGAGTGATATAGGTAATGCTACAAGAGTAGTAAACAACCAACTCACTCAACTGAGGATGCTCGATAAGAAGTTTCAAGTAATGGATAAAGACTTTCGCCATAAAATAGCCTTGAATATAAAGTCGGGAAATAATGCGCGTGCTAAAGCCCTTGCAAATGAGTTGTCAAATATCCGTCGTGTTGATAGAACTATACAGAATATTAGTTTAGCCCTTGAGGTCATAGTTATTCGATTTAGCACTATTAATGAATTCGCGATGATCATGGAAACTATTAATCCCACAATAGAAATGATTAAGGACATACAAAAAGATATTTCAAAGGTAGTTCCAACTGCTAACGGGATATTGTCCGAAATAACCTCAGTAACGACGGATGTTTTAGCAGGCGCTAATATAAAATCTGACATACCTAAAGTTTCGACCTCTGTCGATACAGATGCTCTTTCAATACTGAATGATGTAGAAGTAATGCTTGAAGAAGAAACAAAGACAAGGTTACCAGAGGTTCCCATCACTCCTCATAAAGGGAGAATTAGTATAGATGTAGAAGAAAAGAAGCAGATTATAATAGACGAGAACCCCGTTATGGTTGAAGGTTGATTTTATTGACCTTTTAATCAATCATGTATACGGTCTATTATACCGTTAGTAAAATATAATATACAAGGTAGTTTTAATCATTTAGTCAGAATATCGGATGCGTGGAACAGTTGAGTCATAATTATTCACTTCAAACGGAACTTAGACGTGATGGAGTCTTAGAATCTGCTTCAAAAAGAGTTAGAATGATTTTTTCTGTTATGGCTAGTCCTAACAGAATTGACATTCTTCGAATCCTAAATTCCAAAGGACCTCTTACTTATTCTGAGCTGAAATCTCTTGCTGGATTTAAATCTAAAAAGGAATCTGGCAAATTTGCGTATCATTTAAGAAAACTTCTCAGACAATCACTAGTTGCTCTTAACAAGGCTGAACGTCGTTATACTATCACCAACTTAGGCAAACTGGTATTAAGTCTTGCCAGACAAATAGAGGAAAGATCTATAATCGAAAGTGGTAAAATGTATGTTAGGACTACTACAGGTCACTCAATCGAAGAATTTAGCTCCAACAAAATAATTCAGTCTCTTGTAAGAGAGGCAAATATGCCACTTGAGCTCGCACACAAGATTACTGAAGAAGTCGAAAACAAAATATACAAACTTCAAACAGTTTATCTTACCTCATCATTAATTCGTGAAACAGTTAATTCAGTTCTTATTGAACACGGGCATGAGGAGTATAGGAACAAGCTTGCCAGAATAGGCTTACCCACATCTGACGTACTAGATATGCTGAATAATGTAGATAGTTACACAAATGGAGTTGATGATATGATGACAAAAGCCTCATTATCTATCTTCTCGGAACACATGATAATTAATACACTATCTAAAGATATTGCAGACATGCATTTGGCTGGCGAGATAAATATTTCTAATAGTGGAGTATGTGGTTTGATTCCTGATACTATATTTCTAGATGTTAATGATTTTGTAGAAGGCAAAATAGATCTCGGAGGTAAATTCTTGAATGTAGCTAGGATTGCCAATTTAAATAATTCAGACGATTATGTAACCGCTTTACCGATGTTGATTTCACTCTTGAGCAGAGAAGCATCGACGGAAATTGTGCTAAGTGGAATTATCAATTTGCTATTAAGACAGATAAAAGATCCAGATGAAATTACATCACAATTTGCCCGAATACTCATGATGTCTTCTACAGCGCCATCTTATTCTTTCCTATCTCCTAGACTGCCAATTACTACAATAACCATTCCGGCAGCAGATAGTGAGTTTGATACAAAGTCAGTCTGTGCCTTATTAAATGGGTACAGGAAATATGTGGATTCTACTCCCGTTCCTAGAATAGGACTATCATTAAATTATAATAAAAGCAATAGAATAATAAATAATTATTCTGAATCTATTGCATCGATTATACGTGCAGGTGGTATTATCTCAATTTCGCAAGATGCGATAAGAGGCAATAACGGCCTACGCAAATCACTTAACGCTGTCACTTCTCCGACTGTCATGACTCTGCAATCTATGTCGATAAATTTACCCAGGTTAGCATATCAATCAAACAAAGATGAAACCTATTTTAGGGCAAGACTTGCTTTAATGATAAAACCAGCAATAGCCACAATGCTAAGTAGGAAAAAAGCCGTTATAGACCTACTGAGAAAGGGAATGCTTCCAACATTCAGCAGTACTACACGGTTTATGCAGAATGGTACAACTAATATTGTAATTAATCTGACAGGAACAAAGGAGTCAGTATATGATATTTTAGGACATAATTATGATAACAGTGGAATAGAGGTTTTACAAAAAGTATTGAGGACCGCTGTGGATGTAGCTTCAGACCAAGGTAAGCAGGCTGGAGATTATTCTATAGGAATTGCTATGATATCTGATGACAGTGCTGAGAGATTTGCCAAACTAGATTCTGGTAAATATGGCAAGATCTCATCATTGTCCTCTCAACAAATCGCCTCTAGTTATTCACAAGGATTTAAGCTAAATGGTAAGAAATTATTATTATTATCATCATCGTCTGATGACAACAAACTACGTTCTATAGTTGAAGAATGCGTTATAATGGATAATCTGTTAAACGGTGGGCTTTCTGTAGATGTGGATATGAGCGAACTTTCATCTACCTCTGAGGTGAAAAATGCAATAGATGTTGCTTCATCATCCTTGCAATTTTTCCATCCCTCAATTAAGCTTGTGGTATGTAATAATTGCGGTAATAGATCAATATATAGTGCGGAAAAATGCGAATTCTGTAAATCACCTTATTTGAGCCTACTGCATTCTTAGAATGTTAATTCAAGCTCAGATTAATAAACTACATAAAGAACTGTAATAATATTAAAGTTACCTTTCTCCTTTAGTTGTTGCTCATATGCAATTGTACTTTTATTACACCATCGACATATTAGTTTTTAACTAGATAATCCTTTTAAAGCAATTCCCTTTTTTTATCTACTAGAATGGCTGGAGTTACTGAATTTAATTCTAAAGATTCAAAAGAGAATTTAATCAAGCATATAAGAAAAAGAGATGGAAGAATTGTTGACTTTATACAGTCCAAGATATCTAACGCGATATATAAAGCACTTGTAGTAACCGGAAAACCGGATTATCCCTTATCTGAAAAACTAGCAAATAAGGTAATAAATAAGATGGCTCACCACGGGTATAGTTCTACTGAAAAAGTTGCAATTCCAAGCGTAGAAGATGTACAGGATATAGTAGAGTCTATATTAATTGAAGAAGAATTGTCTGAAACAGCGAAGGCTTACATTCTATATAGACATGAACGACGCAAAGTTCGCGATGAAAAGATGAAGATTTTGAATAAAAAAGACCTTGATGAAGTAGACAAGGCATTTGACGTTAATTCTCTTAGAGTTTTAGCAGCACGTTATCTGCTAAGAGATAACAATAGCGAAATAGCCGAGGGCCCAAAACAGATGTTCGAAAGAGTAGCAGTTCTAGTAGCAATTCCTGACATCATGCATGACTCTCGACTATTTGATTTAGCAGGTAGTCATATTCAGAATATTGAAGAGGCAGAAAAGTATTATGCTAAAGTTGAAGACTTTGATCTGAAGTTAAAAGTAGGTGGCTATTATCTCAATAGATATCATTTTGAATCTTTAATTCGACATTACACTTACCTTGCAAAACAAAGACAAATGAAAGTTAGCTTTAAGGAATTTCTTAAATTAATGGCTGAAGGCAAACTGTCACAGTATGAAGAAAGAATTAAAGAATACTATAATTTGATGGTCTCTAGAGACTTCCTTCCAAATACCCCTACATTGATGAATGCTGGTGCTAGGCTTGGTCAACTATCAGCATGCTTTGTCCTTGATATGCAGGATGATATGTACCAGATAATGAAGTCGTCTACAGATGCCGCCATGATTTTTAAATCAGGTGGAGGAGTCGGAATAAATTATTCTGATTTAAGACCGGAAGGTGACATTGTTGCCTCCACGTCAGGTGTTGCATCAGGTCCAACTTCCTTTATGAGAATTATAGATACCATTACTGATGTTGTAAAACAAGGAGGTAAAAGGCGTGGAGCAAATATGGGTATTCTTGAGGCATGGCATCCAGATATTGAAAAGTTCATAACTGCCAAAACAAAGCCTGGAGTATTTGAGAACTTTAATGTTAGTGTTGGAGTATGGGAAAATTTTTGGCAATCGATTGTAAATAGAGATAATCATAAATATGCACTATGTAACCCGAGGACTCATGAACCTATAAAGCAAATCGATTCCCATCAGCTATTTGATTTGATCGCATTCAGTGCTTGGAAGAGTGCCGAACCAGGTGTTATATTCTTTGATAATATTAACAAGTATAATCCTTGTATTGATGCAAAGGGTGGACCATTACGGGCTACAAATCCATGTGGAGAACAGTCACTGTATCCTTATGAATCATGTAATTTGGGCTCAATTAATCTAGCAAACTTCGTAAAACGCAAGGCAGACGGGATGTATGAATTTGACTGGCAAAGATATGAACAGGCAATCAGACTATCATCAAGGTTTCTTGATAATATAATTGATGTAAATAAATATCCAGTTGAAGATATTGATATCAATACAAAGCTAACTAGAAGAATTGGTCTTGGTATAATGGGTATTGCGGATCTGTTATTCTTGCTTAGAATTTCTTACAACTCAAAAGATGGTTATGAATTTATGAATAAATTAGCAGAAGCCATCTCATACTATAGTATGGAAGAAAGTGTTGCCATAGGAAAAGCACGGGGTTCATTTCATCTTTTCAAAGAAACAGATTATGTAAAAGGAAAAATTCCTGTTGCTGGATATTATGAGCTACCCGAAGAAACACATGCGTATGATTGGGATTCTCTGATCGAAAAGATCCAAAAATACGGAATTAGAAATTCTTGGACATCTACAATCGCTCCTACGGGTACATTATCTATGATTGCTGATACTTCAAATGGCGTAGAACCAATCTTTGCATTAGTTTTCGAAAAGCGTGTAACGGTCGGTAGGTTCTTCTATACTAATAGGATTTTTGAAAATGTACTAAAGGAGAATGGTTTGTATAATGACGAAATATTGACAAAGATTGCAAATAATTATGGTTCGGTACGTGGATTAACTGAGATTCCAGAATGGATTCAAAAAGTCTTCGTTACTGCAATAGATATTCATTGGACAGATCATTTAATGGCCCAAGCAATATGGCAAAAATGGATTGCTAATGCTATTGCAAAGACAATCAATATGCCCGGTGATGTTACCGCAGAAGATGTAAAACGGGCCTATCTGTTATCGCATGAGCTTGGTTTGAAAGGGGTTACAGTATACAGGGATGGCTCCAGACATGAACAAGTTTTGCATGTTACAGGTAACGACATAAAGGAAAAGACGTTCTTTGTAAATCCAAGCAAATACGTTCTTGATTATATACATACAAACATTCGAGAGCCATACATCAAAGAACAAATGGAAGAAATAATTAAGGAAGCACAGCTTCAGGAAGAAGAAGAAAGCGCACTTGCACTACAAATCAATGCTACAAGAAAGACTGTGACCCAGCAGCAGCCATCTCCTATGTCATCCTTCAATGAGGATGAAATCTGTCCATCCTGTAGGTCAAGATTGATAATTACAGAAGGATGTAATATGTGTATTGAATGTGGATTCAGCAGCTGTGTCTCAGGGTAACTAAACATATAACAACCAGTTATTTAAGCAGAAAATTACACACGGTCATTTTTTGAATGGACCTTTGTTATTTGCAATACGTTTACTAATGACTCCCAGGTCCTCGTCTAGTCGACTTATAAACCAATTTTCATTCTGAAAACATTTATTTTATACAGGGTTTTCGTTTAACACCAAAGCAAGAAGAGCTGCTCTTAGTTCTCTGCCGTAGGCAGCTTGCTTAAAGTAAAGAGCATTCTTTGTACCATCAATAGAGCGCGCAATTTCCTCCATTCTAGGCATTGGATGCATTATAGAGACATCACGCTTTGATACCTGAAGAATATTGTTATCAATAGTATACGTTCCTTTTACTCTCTCATATTCTTGTATATCTGGAAACCGCTCCCTTTGTATTCTTGTAACATATATAATGTCAAGTTTAGCTAGAATGTCGTTATCAAGCTGGTTATGTTCATAAATCTTCAATTTATTCTGTACATCATAAATTGATTCTTTTCTAATTCTCAATGTAGGAGGAGATATAAGATGAAGGTTTACATTATAGTTTGTTAGACCATATAGCAATGAATATACTGTTCTGCCATACTTTAAGTCTCCAATAATCCCTATTGTGAGCCCGTCAATCTTACCTTTCTCTCTTTTTATAGTATAGAGATCAAGCATTGCTTGTGTAGGATGCTCTTCGCTTCCACTCCCTGCATTAATTATGGGACCATTTGATAATTCTCCAGCAAATCTGCTTGAACCGTCAAGAGGATGCCTCAAAACGATAACATCAGAATAAAGATCCATTGTTCGGATAGTATCTGCAAGACTCTCGCCTTTCTCAATTGAAGATGATCTGGGATCGAATATTCCTATTGAGCTGCCACCAAGTGATGCCATAGCCGCTTCAAAACTCATTCTCGTTCTGGTGCTAGGTTCATAAAAAATATATCCTAAAATTCTGCCTTCTCCAAGTTGGATCTTTTCCCTTCTATTCAGTATACCAATTTTGTCAGTAGCATAAAAAATGAATTCTAGGTCTTGTTTAGTAAAATCCTTGATAGAGATAATGTCTTTGTTATAAAATGAGTTGTTAGTCAATATTAATCTCGACCTGCTCTTCTTATTTTGTATAAAACCTGAACATAATAAACATTAATGTATATTCTGATCTCCTATCCAAAATGAGTGGTAAATAGATTGATTCACTAATCTGGAAGATATTATTTTAATAAACCCTTCTTCTATTATAACAGAGCAAAAAAACAATGTTGCTGTACAAGAAAGATCTGGTTAGTAATCTTAGGAATGTTTCTATTGATGATGAAATAACTATAAGCCTATGTAAATTCCATGTGTGTATCATGCATTTTTCTGTTCAATAAATTATGTGATCTGAAATGCTCTTTCAAATAGATATTACTCTGTCACTTTGGCTCTTTG
>JBKPEX010000100.1:0-8728 GCA_046728625.1 Thermoproteota archaeon | reverse complement strand
AACTTAAAAGCTCAGCAATTCTTCCTCCAGTCCATTTAACTTCTACAACTCGCTTGTTTTTGAAATGCCCCTTTGTGATAGGTGTACACTTTGCCAAGAACGTTGCAGAGTCCAGGATTTTTTTACATTCCACAACATACTGCGTTTGATAATACTGTAATGCTCCATACGTTGTTACCTCTGCATTTGGACCTGACATAAAGCATCTATTAATCCACTGTATTTAATATAGATAACTGCTGTCCAGATCGTAAATTATAAAGTCTAACTCTTTTGTGGGAGAAACATAAATTTTATCAATGATTCTTACAACGTAATGGAACAAATAGTATCAATCCATGAAGGTTATCGGGAAAACTCTTTGCCTTTATCATTAATGGTTGTTAACTTCTTCGAATGCGGAATCTATCCTATGATTAATTGCTTTTTCTTTTTTAATTTCCTCAGACAACTTTACGATATCATTCTGTAGCACAGGCAGCAAATTTGAATTATAAATTGCAGCTGCTGGATGAATAGTTAGAAAGTATTTCCGCCCATCTTTTTTGATAAATTTTCCCCTGTTTGAAGTAATGGTCTTTCCCCCGACAAGAGACGAGTACGCTGTGCGTCCTAATATGCATATGATTTCTGGATTGATCAACGAGATTTGTCGATTAAGGTACGGTCTGCATGCATTTCGTTCATCGTCATGTGGAACTCTATTGAAAGGAGGGCGGCATTTTACAACATTGGTTATGAAAACTTGCGACCTATCAATTCCCGCATTCTTTAACAATCGGTCTAGGACTTTTCCTGCAGCTCCTACAAAAGGCTTTCCCTGTTGATCTTCATTCTTGCCAGGGGCCTCTCCAATAAACATTATTTTTGAGGAAATCTGTCCTTCTCCAGCTACTGCGTTTTTCCTAGTTTGCGATAATCTGCAAAGTGGACAACCTTTAACTTCAGTTTCGATTTTACTTAATGAATCGCTGGACAAAGCTCAGGCCGCTCTACTAACATACTGTCATAATAATATATTTAATTGGAAGCTTGTTATAGCATTTAGTGATCGTCGGTAAGAGAGGAGATATGAAATATCTGGATGCTAATCTGGTTTAAACAAGAGATAAACAAGAGATAAATAAGCTCGGAGACGCTTAAGCATTATTGCCTACAGACAAAGGAAATCGAAAGAATACAGCATTTTCTTCTAATAAAAAAATTATAATTTACGCTATTATTGGGATAGTTATTATATCTGTTGTAGTACTTATGTTCGGACTAACAAGCAACTATTCGAACCTAAAGAATCGAACCAACTCTGGTAATGCTACATTTGCCCAGCAATCTTCCATCCTCCAATCAAAGAATGATGCTATTAATAAATTTGACAAGATATTCTGCGGGCACTCCAAAGCAAATTCTAACCAATTTATTACAGAATACAAGCTACCTTACAAATGTGAGATGCCGCTCGGCATAGCTATAGACGACGGGTCCAGTACTAATGCGAACCACAGCGCTAGCAGTGCTGGTAAAGTCTGGTATGTGTCAGGTAAAAACGGATCGCTTGGCAGTTATGACATCAAAAACAAAAAATTTGATACGGAGCACGTTATTCCGATATGGAAACCACGCCAAAGCCCAATAGATTATTCTCAGGTTTGGGCACTAAAAATAGATCAAAAGGGAAATATTTGGTTAACCGACGAGAAGCAGAATGCGCTATGGAGGTATATAAGATCCAGCCAAAGCTTTGAAATGTATCCTATTCCTGCTACATCCTCAGCTTTTGGTACCACATATCCAGTATCATTGGACTTTGATAAAAACGGAGATATTTACTTCGTAGGGATACGGTCAACTTCTCTCTGGTTTGGAGATGTTGCGAAAATGAAGAACAATACATCCACAGGAATCAGTTCAATACCTATGCCTGTGACTGGATTCAAAGGCATTGATCCTGACTTGATAAGCACGGGATCTCTTACGATAGACAATAGGCATAATGTAGTCTGGATATCGATGTTGGCATATCCTCAAAAGGGCCAGATTTTGAGATATCACATCGACACGAAAACATTTGACAGTTTTGACATGCCAAAATTATTAACGTCACCAGTAGGAACGGTAGTAGATGAGTCTGGAAATTTATGGGTAACAGATCATGGTACAAGCCTCTTCTATATGTTAAATCCTTTGAATAATAGTTTAACGCTGTATGTTACATCTAAAGCCTCTAATAGGGTTTTTGGTGGTGGTAACAACACTTCCCCAGGAAGTTATTACACATTACCATATTGGATTGAAACTGGCCCCAACGGTTCAATATTAATAAACGAACATACCGGTAATAAGATTGCGAAGTTTAATCCGGTCGAAAAGACACTCATTGAATACTGGATTCCGACTCAAAATAAGGCATTTTCATCATGCCTAATTGATAACAAGACAAGTAATAATTCCTGCGGTATTGCCAATGCTCTACAGTTTGCTGCTAGCAAGAAAAGTAATCAGTTGTGGTTTACAGAATGGTCTGAAAACAAAATCGGAAAGGTTGACACTACCAAACCACTACCTTTTTACGTAGCCATAAACTCTCTTGACTTCGTTGTCGATAAAGGGCATAGTATAAATATTAATGTCAACGTAATATCGAATTCTTCTTCTGCGATTAATTTGAACATGTTGTCATCTGGTACCTTCACTCCTACCGGTGACCTAGGGAATTCTACAGGTATTTTTAGCCAAGGCTCAATCTCTATTGCTCCAGGACAGACAAAGGAGATTTCGTACATATTTACTCCTAGCTCTGATTTAAAGCCGGGTAATTATACGTTGATGCTAGGTGCGGAAAATGATTCCGTTTCGTATCTGCGGGCAGTTAGAGTTACCATACAATAAAGGTTACATGAGTAGCTATATTTATTATATTTATCATATGAAGACATTTCATACGGGCATACATTATCTGTTTTCAGGTAAGATATCGCTGTAGTAAATCTTCATTTGGATTATTGAACATAGTTTACACCACCGATCACTTTTAGAGTTAATTATTTTTTTTCTAACGCCTCAATTCCTGGCATCTCGTCCCCGGCAAGGAAATGGAGTGTTGCACCGCCACCAGTTGAGACATGGTTTACCTCCCCCTCCGAAACTCCTGCTTTCTTCATGGCCTCCAAAGTATCCCCTCCCCCAATTAATGTTTTAGAGCCACGCCAGAAAGCCAGTGCCATGCTCTTTGCAATACTGATTGTTCCATTTGCAAAAAGGCCAATCTCAAAAAATCCCATTGGGCCATTCCAAAATACTGTCCCAAAACCTTTTCCACCCACCTCAGTCGAATACTTTTCTATCGTCTGCGTGCCAATATCATATCCTGCAGTTCCTCTGGGTATATCTCCTTCAACCATTCTAGCATAACCATCTTCTGGCGATGAAGCTATTATATGATCTGTAGGCAGCAATATCTTATCGCCGTACATTGAAAGTGCTCGCGTAACCCAAGGAAGATGTCTCTCATCGATTATGGAATCACCTGTGTTTACACCTTGGGCTTTAAGAAATGTATATGCCACTGCGCCTCCAACCAATAATTTATCTGCTTTTGGAAGCAGATTTTCAAGGGCGCCAATTTTGTCTCTAATTTTTACCCCTCCAACAATCAATGTGAATGGCTTGATCGGGTTTTCTTTAATCATCGAAAGGTATTCCACCTCTTTGCTAAGATTAAATCCAGCTAGTCTTGTATCGAAGAGTTTTGCTGCACCATAAGTGGAGGAATGTTTCCTGTGTGACGTACTAAATGCATCATTCACATAGATGTCTGCCAACGACGCAAGCTCTTCAGAAAATCCAAATTCATTTAACTCCTCTTCTCTACGAAATCTGAGATTTTCCAGCAATAGTATATCGCCTTCGGCTAATTTTTTTACTTCATCATGTACAATTTGTCCAACACAATCCTCGACGAACCTTACTCTTGATTTCGGAATTATGTCAGACAGCCTTCTTGCTATAGGAGCCAAGGAATAGTTCATTTGGTAACCAGCTGGCCTTCCTAGATGGGAAGCCAATATTACCCTGCATCCTTTCTTGGTTAGGTATTCAATCGTCGGAAGCGTCATTCTTATTCTATAATCTTCGCCAATTGAACCGTTAACCACGCTCACGTTGAAGTCGACTCTAACTAGTACACTCTTACCAAAAAAGTGAGAGTCTTCCAAATCGGATATTAGCTTTAACATCTATATTTGCTCGCCACCTGAAATAGAACCTATGTTTGGCCCAATAGCTCTGCCTTAGCTGTCCCACTTATTTCTGTAGTTGAATGAAACATGTTGAGTGCTATAGTATTTAGTAGGAATTTCAAATTATCTTCTAATTCTATACATAGTTGCTAGTTGCGAATCAGAAGGAGCAAACTCTGCATGCTACTCAAGTCTTATTAAAGTAAATAAGCCACATCGGATTTACTTTTTTCAATTAAAGTTGATCTTCGTCTTTGTGCTCTTTAAGCGGAGTAGTCCTCACAGTAACGGGACATCCCAGTTTACTGGACGCTACTTTAAAAGCGTCTTTTGCTAGATTTAGATTAGCAGCTTTTATGTATGCTTCAAAGATCACTTGGTTAGGATAAACCCTGGCAGCCAAACCCATTGATTTGCCAAATGCCCTCCTCATACCTTCTTGCAAACGATCGGCCCCAGCAGTAGCAATCATCTTGTTCTCCCTTAAAATAACATGCGGAAACACCCTTAGTGTGGAGAAAAATGTCGTTTCTCCCGCTGTAGCCATTGTCTTATTGGCTGCTAATCTTGCAGCCTCTAAGGCATTATGCCTAATTTGCATCTTTTCAGTAACAATTAACTCGATCTTGTAATCATAATCATTCTTTGCCTGGCCGGATGAAAATCTTGCGATTTTAATCTGAGGCTTACCAGCTATGTATTCTCTCCTTACATATGGCATTCCACGAATCTCACGGTAATTAACTCCTTTCATTTGATTTCCACTGATAAATTGAATACTTAAATGTGGTCTCCTAACGTGATTTAATCGTTATGTCTCCATCCTCTACTTCGTCCCCATCACGATATTTTCCTTCATTGCCGTTAGACGGCGAGCTTAACAAGGCTAACGGCAATAACGACCTTCAGGACATTGTTGAGGCATTTCTCTTCCTAACAAAACAAAAACGCAATAACCTCAAGGTTCTTGTTAAAGAAAAAAGAGCCCAGGATCAACTTACAAATAAAGGATTTGGTCAAAAAGAGGATGCAGATTTCCTTCTACAGCCATATGAAGCCTTGTATCTTGTATACACAAACCGGCTCATATTAAAGAATCTAGCATACGAAGACATCAGTTTCAGTCAACTTCTCCACATTGTACTGAAGCAAGACAAACATATACTAACCAAGTTTTTGGTTTACCGAGATCTGAGAAGCAGAGGCTATGTGGCAAAAGAAGGTTTCGGCTTTGGACTGGATTTCAGGGTTTACGAGCGTGGCGAATTTGAAAAAAAGCCCGCAAAGTATGTTGTTTTTTCGATCAGTGAAGGGACAGATATCACGGCTGGAAGTTTTGCAAATGTTATCGAAGAGATAAGAAGAATGGGAAAATTTCCAGTAGCAGCCGTCATAGAACGAAGAGGAGAAATAATTTATTATAAAGCTTCAAAGATGCACTTTGGAGATAACAAGGGCTTCAGTGCTACAGATAATACTAATGTCGTTCAGGAAGTCCACTTTGATGATAACACCGAAGACCGTCAGATCTTCTAGAATATTTTGTTCTAGATGTAGATATTATAACTGGAATCGAAATATATTTCGGTCTGAGCATAATGAGAAATCGATTGTAGATAATCTTTATCCACGGAGCGATAGAAAGGTATTAACGTGTATCTTTGATTATATTTACAATTGAAGTTTAAAGAAGCATACTGTGAGAACTGCAGTATTGTATTGGCAAGATACAATACAAGCTATTTTACGGATTCGAGCATTGATGAACTCATAAGGCAACGTCATCATTCTCACATTAGACAAGGGCATATGATCGTTACTAGGTTCAACGATAAGGGTTCGTCGGGTTCATCTCAACCATCCATCTAAGCCTTTACCTTTTGTTATGACCTGTCAAGCTGTATTGAATGACTTATATAGTCCATAGATCGAGCTGCGAGAAATTCGGATTAGCTTTATAGCTGAGTTATTGATGTGTATCGAAACGCAACGCTTTTTATATCAAACAAACGGTAAAGCGTTGTGACTTGTACCGAATTCGATCTTTCCAAATTGATTCGTAGTTACCTGAACTTTCCCAAGGAAGGAATTCTGTTTAGAGATGTTAATCCAATTTTCCGAAATAGCTCTGCTCTGAAGTGTATCTGCGATCAATTCCTAAGAATCCTGCAAAGATATCAAATAGACATCGTTGCAGGTATAGAGTCTCGTGGTTTCATATTGGCAACTGCATTGGGTCTAAAGCTTAACAAAGGAATCATATTAATTAGAAAGGCTGGTAAGCTTCCAGGACTCACAATTAGAAAATCATATAATATAGAATACGGCTCTGCCATAATGGAAATACAAAAAGATGCAATAACGAGCGGAGAAATGGTCTTGGTTGCCGATGACCTAATAGCTACGGGTGGAACTGCAGCCGTATCAGCTCAGTTAATAGAACAGCTGGGGGGAAGAATCGCAGCTTTTGCTTTCCTTGTAGAGCTCGCTCATTTAGAAGGTTCAAAGCAATTGAGGGGCAAGGGTTATAATATTCACTCACTGGCTGTGTATGATCAATGATCAATGATGACGCCCAGTATCAATTCTAAATATAGTGCTGATATAGGAATAATCGGAGGAACCGGTATCTATGATACTGACCTTTTTAGTAGCAGAAGGGACATTAAGGTATTTACTCCATATGGTGATACATCGGATCTAATCACTATAGGAGACTATTGTGGCAAAAAAGTTGCGTTCCTTCCACGACACGGAAAAGGGCATCGTATTCCACCTCACAAAATTAATCATCGCGCAAACATATGGGCGTTAAGGGGACTGGGTGTCACAAGGATTATCGCTCCATCAGTAGTTGGAAGCATGAAGGTTGAATATAGACCAGGAGACCTTGCAATTCCAGATCAATTCTTTGATTTTACTAAACTGAGGGAATATACATTTTATGATGGAGGTGAAATTTGTCATGTTTCCCTCGCCGATCCCTTCTGTCCAGAGCTTCGTGGGTTGGCAGTCGATGGCTGCAATAAATTGAATTATCGCATACACGATAAAGCTAACTATGTTTGTATTGAAGGACCGAGATTCTCTACTAGAGCCGAGTCACTTTTTTTCAGAGACTTTATTCGTGCAGACATTATAGGAATGACATTAGTACCTGAATGCCCTCTAGCAAGAGAAGCACAGATATGCTATGCCTCGTTGTCGATTATTACAGACTATGACGTTTGGGCAAACGATCCGGTAAGTACCAAGGAAATCCTAGAAACGTTAGAGAAGAGTACCGAGAAGACAAAAAAAGCAATCGCGGAAATAATACCAGCAATTCCAGCTGGAAGAGCTAAGTGTAATTGTGCATTTTCATTAGAGGGAGCGCTGCTCTAACGATAGTACTAATGACTCATATCGCATACGATACTGTTAATTTTACTATACAGTTTCTTTGTCAGAAGGCATTATTATATCGCCTTCTATTAATTTGCGCTGGATCGTAAGTTGCAGTATCTCAGGATCTATTCCCATACTCTTAACCTTATCCAACGTTTTCTTTGCTATCTTTAATCCTATATTATTGCCGCCTATCCTGCCGAACGCAATTGCGGTAAATCTGAACTGTTCATTTCTCACAGTAAAGTAGCCGATTATCTTACTCGCTAACTCGCTTCCCTTAGCATTTTTAATGAATATGCTAACCGGAACACTGTCGATATTGTTCATGTGGCGGAATTCATTTCCAGTCATGATTAGGTTTTCTCAAATTCCTACTTCAACGGTACGATTTATGTTCTTCTCCACTAAAAAACTCCACCATTCAGTGTCTACAATATTGTAACCGTCTACCATAACCTCTAAGCCAGAAGAAGAGTTCTCTTCATCATCAGGGTTCATGAACTTGAATTTTCCTTTCTCTATTAGCTTGAGCAGCTTCCATCTATTCCTGCCTGTTTTTTTCCGACTTATTGCTACAGCCCACCGTTGGTCTTTTCCAATTTTAGGCATGCCAATATAGTCAGCGATCTCAAGAATTCCAAGCCTTTTTTCCTCACAGAATAGTTCCTTGGTGATTACATTCCGCCATATATCTACTGCACCTATCGTTCTTCCATTCTCATTAATATTAATCACACCAAAATATACTATTTTAGCCGATGTGCTATCCTCTTTCGTGGAATTTGACGCGGACATAGGGGGACTTAGTACTATGGTGTATATTTGTATTCATCGATTCAAATAGTTGGCCTGATGAATAATGAATGTTACATTATCCTCACCTTGCATCGTCGAAATAATGTTGTAGCATTACGCCTATGTTGTCTATTTGCGGCTTTTTTTTAAATGCGACATTTGTTTTTTGGCATACGTACTTATATCTATTAACCAGAGCGAATCTCGGATGGAGACATTCCTATACATTATTGCTATACTCAATAATCATTCCTTTATCTATTACTGAATTCACTATAGACAGAGTACTGGCTAGATCCTTACCAAGC
>JBKPEX010000092.1:0-5860 GCA_046728625.1 Thermoproteota archaeon | reverse complement strand
ATCTTATCTAGTGGCGAACAAGTATGCAAAACTATTTCGAATATAAAAGAGAATTAAGTAAACAAATTAACTATTAACTTACGACAAGTAGAATGCAATACTCAATATTGTCTAAATAATAAATGATGAGCTTTGGTAATATATGTATGTATAACATATCCAAGTGAGCAGCCTATTACTCTAAAAGCGATATAACTTATGCCAATTTGGCTCATGCATTTAATGCGATAGTATTCAAATTTGCTTCTAATGTGATCCGGCCCTCACTAACTATTAACATATATGAAAGACCGCCATCCATCGTAGAAAATCTCGGAGAATAGGATACTACATTGGTATTGTAAACTCCTGTCTTCTTGTCTCTCTGTCTATTAGTAAGCATTATATCCAATTTCCTTATTGTTATGTAATAAACATTTTAATATCCTCATGTTCGTGAAGCATGTGCAAAACATCGACTGCTGGCGTTAACTGCCAGATATCATTAATTGATTTTTCTCCTATACTCTTTATGTTGATATCCATGTCATTTGCAACCATCGCAAGAATCTTTTGGGCATTTAGATGTTGAATTATCCCCATCCTCAATGCAGCCGCTGTAATGCTAACACTGTATGAATATAACATGATTCGTATAGCGCTATCTTTTTGTATGCCTAGACAATGTGCAGATATACCCAGACAAGCCGGATATGTACCTGCTGTTTTTTTGTTCTCTATATTATGCATGAACTTTTTTGCAAATCTATTTTTACGATATGCAGAACTCATGTACAAAACGCAATTCAATATTTGCTGTCCTGACCTAACAGAGGCAACTCTCACTTCTTTTATCAGTTTCATTGAATAGAACGCATTGTCAATGAACATCGCTAAAACGATATCATCCTTTTTCGCTGCGTCGATTATACTCGAAAGTATAATGCAATCGCAAGGAATGACGCGTAGTGCTAATTGCTGTTCCAAAAAAATAACAACATCTTTTTCATTTTTTATCTTGCCATTCTTCACAAATGATTCCAGTCCTCCAGACATTCCAAAAGTACCGGAGGGAAAGAAAGAATCAGCAAGTTGCATCAAATAAAATTCTTCTTTACTGATGTTGGTGTTCTTCATTAATATTGTATCCACCTTGCGGTTGAAAAACCTGCTCTTCTAAATTTAATTGTATATAATGGGTAATATCGTGCATCAAAGCATTAAATACATTAAGCTCAGAATCTGAATCTACTGGAAAGAACACCACACCTTTTGGGTTGATAGCTATTGGTTTATGTCTATTTCCTAGAATGTGGCCTATTTTTATCAAGTGTTGAATTGGTATTTTATTAGTTTTCAATACAATTGAAATTACCTTCTCAGGGAGCTGTTCTACAATAATCATTTTCCTGGGGGTCGATAATAATACATCGCCATGATGCAAATTTTGTTTTGCTTCAATTATTAATCCAATATCAGTCCCTTTATCGGTTTTTTTTCTTAACCTGAAACGTTCTGTCTCCATTCTAGAAATTCTTAGCCTCTCACATCTTCCAGCAGCATCTAGGATCTTGAATTTTTCATCTAATGATCCATTTTGGAATACATTGCCTATGATGGACTTTATCGTAAGCATGTAGCAATATTTTTAAATGACTAAATTATTTTTTGCTAAGACAAGTGAATGCGTAATCGTTTACTAGGTAGGAGGGCAATTATAAATATGAGACTTTGTACCGGATAATATCCTAATGATGCTTGTTCCACGAGAAATAGATAAGCTATACATTTTTACAGCAGCGCAGATTGCTCGTAGAAGACAAAAAAGAGGTTTGAAGCTAAATTATCCAGAGGCGGTAGCAGTGATTGCAGATTATATTATCGAAGGTGCTCGCGATGGAAGATCTGTCTCTGAGTTAATGAGTAGTGGAAGAAAAGTTTTATCGAAAGTAGATGTGCTGCCCGGTGTATCCGATCTTGTCAAGAGTGTTCAAGTAGAAGCAACATTCAACGATGGGACCAAATTGGTAACTGTTCACGATCCAATAGTGTGAGGTGCGAGATGTTTGATTCCGGGAGAATATTTCTTGGTCAAAGACCCAGTCATCGGAAATGTCGGTAGAAGGGTGCTTAAAATCGTTGTAAGGAACACCGGTGATAGACCAATCCAAGTTGGTTCACATGCGCATTTTTTCGAGGTAAATAAGGCTCTTGCATTCGCTAGAGGAAAGGCTTATGGGTATCGTCTTAATATTCCGTCAGGAACCTCAATTAGATTTGAACCAGGTGAAACCAAGGAAGTTGACATTACAGAATATGGAGGTAGAAAAATAGTCTACGGGTTTAGCGGTCTTGTCAATGGGAAATTAGATATTAAAAGGAAACAGGCTCTTAATATGGCAAAAGAGAAAGGATTCAAAGGAATGAACTGATGGCTCTGAAAATACCGAGAAAGCAGTACGTGGACTTGTTTGGACCTACGGTTGGAGACAGAATTAGACTTGCAGATACTGATTTGATTATTGAGATCGAAAATGATTTGCTAACTTATGGCGATGAACTAGTCTTCGGTGGAGGAAAAAGTGTGCGAGATGGAATGGGTCAGGCTAGTGGAGTCACCGGCAATCTAGCACTGGATCTTGTAATTACTAATGCTGTAATAATGGACCCTATTTTAGGCATAATTAAAGCAGATATAGGTATTAAAAATGGTTTAATTGCGGGTATAGGCAAAGCGGGGAATCCAAATATTATGGACGGAGTGAATATGATAGTGTCTGCAAATACCGAAGTAATTGCTGGTGAGCATACGATCTGCACTCCTGGTTTAATTGATACACATATACATTTTATTTCTCCACAGCAGACAATTGATGCAATATGTAGCGGTACAACTACCATGATTGGGGGAGGAACTGGACCTGCCGATGGTACCAATGCAACCACTTGTACACCTGGCCCCTGGAACCTACATAGAATGATAGAAGCAGTAGAAGAATTTCCTCTGAATTTTGGATTTCTCGGTAAAGGAAATGATTCATTAGAGCCTGCATTAATAGAGCAAATTGCACAGGGAGCCTGTGGGCTAAAATTACATGAAGATTGGGGTTCTACTCCGGCAACTATCGATGCCGCACTGAAGGTCGCTGATAAAACAGATACTCAGGTTGCGATTCATACCGATACCTTAAATGAATACGGTTTTGTTGATGACACGATCGAAGCTATAGCAGGAAGGACAATACATACTTATCATACAGAGGGTGCAGGAGGGGGACATGCTCCAGATATTATGAAGATCGCATCTAAAGACAATATACTACCATCTTCAACCAACCCGACAAGGCCGTTTACGGTCAATACCCTAGACGAACACTTAGACATGATGATGGTTTGCCATCACCTCAATCCTTCTGTTCCAGAAGATGTGGCATTTGCAGAATCGAGGATCAGGCGTGAGACTATTTCAGCAGAAGACGTATTGCATGACATAGGTGCTTTAAGTATGTATTCTTCTGATAGCCAAGCAATGGGAAGGGTAGGAGAGGTTGGGATAAGAGCATGGCAAACAGCGGATAAAATGAAAAAGGAAGTAGGTTCATTGAAAGAAGAAAAAGGACATAATGATAACATACGTGTCAAACGCTATCTTGCAAAGATTACGATCAATCCTGCAATAACTCACGGAATTTCAGATTATGTTGGTTCCTTAGAAAAAGGCAAGATTGCTGATATAGTTATCTGGACTCCTTCCTTTTTTGGGGTAAAACCAAAGATGATAATTAAGGGGGGGTTTATTGCATATTCGCTAATGGGTGACCCAAATGCCTCGATCCCCACTCCCGAGCCTGTTTATTATCGTCCGATGTTTGGGGCTATGGGCTCGGCCAAGTATTCTATAGCAGTGACCTTTACATCTAGGATAGCAATAAGAAATAGATTGGCTAGAAAGTTAGGCCTTAGAAGGAAATTAATCCCTGTCAAAAATTGTAGAAATATAAGCAAGCATAATATGGTTTACAATAATTTAACTCCAAAGATTGACATCGATGCCGACACTTATAAAGTTAAGATAAATGGAAAGCTAGCAACTACTGAACCAGCAGAAAAGTTATCACTTGCCAGACTGTACAGCCTATTTTAGTTGAACGTATAGTGGCAATATGTTTTTATATTTTCTAATTACATATAGTCAGCCATGTCATCGTCAGCATCGTCTAAAGAAAACAATAGAATAGAAGAAGCCTCGAAAAGGGCTGTTGAAGCACTTTACGGCAAGGATATAAAAGATTTTAAAGTTAGAGTCGTATTTCCATACAAACTAAGTAATCTCCCCGAAGATCAGAAAAGGGCTTATGATGATGTGCAAGTCACGTTTTTATCAAATAATCTCCAATACACTGTTGATCTTGTAATACGGGAAAACGGCCAAATAACTAATGCAAGACTCATTGACACTATGACTCCATTATGAGTTTATTTAACTAGCCTTATTCAAAACAATCAATCATTGCAGAACGGTATACACAATCCCACTATAGAAAATCAGTAAGAATTCAAACTACTGGATTGCGGGACTATTTATTAGAATATTTGTTCTTGTAATTGTTAGTCTCCCGATATTCTCAGCAATCTTTATTTCATTGACTGACTTCAATTCCGTTGGAGTTTGGCTTTGACTCCACCTTACAAAATTAAGCTGAACTATCGGGCTATAACCTCTATCTCCAGGCAAAGCAGTTGCTACAGGAAGTTGATGTCCAAACGCTCCTGATCCTTTTACTCCATTTAAGAATTCATAGCCCTGTTGGATAGCGGACTGCGGGATAGATGTAAGGGATGGTGCATAATTAATTTTATGTCCTACGCTATCAGATATTGAGGTCGCAGTTTGATTATCAGACGCATCAGTAGCAATAAAAGATCCTATTTTTCCATTTACATAACCTCTAGATAAAGGAAGTGAAACTATGCTAGTGTTTGTTGATGTCATCATTTGTTTTTTAAATTTTATTCCAGAGCTTGAACTAATAGCGTTTGAAGATATGGTGCTGTTTTGATGTTGTGCGGTGCTGCTTTGTTGCAATATTAAAGAGGTGATAGATACTATAACAATTACTACATACATTATATGAGTTGGTGCGTCTGCTCTAGGGTACACGATTACCTAACGTTTGGCGCCATATAATATGTTACCCTATTGAAATAATCTATTTCTATTATTGTTACGAAACAAATAATTCTGCAGTTTCTATCGAAACTTAATTCAAGGCAGTCAATACTTCAGTTTGAATATTTAAATTGCACAGAATGTTTTATATAATTACTTCTTAGCGTTAATCTGAATCCTAAGTACCCACTAAGCGTGGGTTTTTGTATATCATTCATAAAAAAATCTGGATGAGAAAATTTTAGAAGTGTATTTATTTCATCACGAGCTTATTTGAAATTACAGGGTCGCTCATGTTAATAAAAGTAGTGTTCAGTTTATTTGGTAGAGTTTTCTTAATGCAGCGTAATATGGCTTGATTACTAAAAATTAGTGAAATATAGAGTGTATTTGTTTACATTAAATAAGTTGGAGAAAGTCTGTGATCCTGGTTTGCTCTTTTGTATTCTTATAGAATTTGCTATGGCTTTGCCATTCCTTTTCTGAAGCAGATAAGCTAGTACAGGCAAACCACAAAGCTTGCTCAAAACTATCAAAATCATTACTATCACCATTAAGTGCCTCCCTGATTCCTTCTCTTACTTGCCAAACCCCTACAGGCAATACATATTCTGGATGGATTTCCCTTAGGACTAACGCTCCGCCACTTTTTCTTACTTTCATGAAGTGTTCTGCAATCCCAAGCCTAGCAGCAAAATATGCTCCAGCTAT
>JBKPEX010000219.1:0-2581 GCA_046728625.1 Thermoproteota archaeon | reverse complement strand
CTTTTCCCTAAAGGATTTTTCTCTCTTACCAAGATACTGTATCGTACTTTAGGACGTCAACTCTACTATCTTGTCCCATGTGTTAATACTAATAAATTACAATTATGTCGGCGGTAAATGGGAAGATCCTAAATCCAAGACCAAAACGGAATTTTTCTTATGCTACATTGTTTTCTTATAATATTCCTCGCTTTGTCAGCAGCTTCGGCCTCACTGGAAGAACTCTTCAGATATTGCAGCAATAGCTGCTCATATAATTTTTTGGCACGGTCCTCAGTAAATGATTTATAAGTTTTCGCATTTCCATTTGGCTCTTTCGCCAGGCGTATGTCGTTTTTACTCCTACCCTTATCACGGTGGTTATAAGATAGAGTCTCATTGCTAGCAATGCCTTTTAAATCCTGATACTCCTGCTTACATAAATCACAATTATCGTCGAAGAAATTAGTATGAGTTTTGCAATGTGCCATGTTGTATGATAATATTATCAAAATCTATGTAAAAACATTTATGGCCAGGAAAATGGCGAAACTAATAAAACAACAGATATCTCAGATGTATGAAAGAATTATCTAAGTTAATTTTTTGATGATATCGCAAGAAGTCTTTGGCGTTTATTTAAAAATTCGAGTCCCGCTGCTATTCTATTAGGAATAATTAATTTATAAACCTGCAGACTTACAAAAATGAATTAACAATATACCTATGGGGTACAATTTCTCCGATTCCAATACTAATGCTAAAGTTTTATCTTTTCCTTAACTTTGTCTTACTAATGCCTTTCTTTCTTTTCTTTTGCGAATTTTCCGGAATAATAAATCCTCTGGCGAATCTGCTGATTTTGGTTGCCACAATATCATTTAGCTCTTCCGGGATTTCTGATTGATACGCTGCATTGTACTTATCTACGGCGTGACCATTTTTGAAGTTTTTTGTATTTACTTTTGGTGGCTCGTTACCAATCTCCTTTTTGCTCTTATTTCTCATTTTTGGATAATCTATATTGAGTAATGGGGAGATATTATCTTTCTAGAGTCACTATGACTCTAAATAATTGCCATTTTCTTTCTATAAATCTATTGGGAGACTAATGCCAAATCTGATATATAGAAGATGGTCTCACTTCCTTTTGAAACGGCTAATTTTTCGAACATTAGGACATTAGGATAACCTTCGTAAGAACATGTCAGCCAAATGAATCAACACCAGGCTTTTTCTATAACTATAAAAACTATATTGCATAATATGAAACATGTTATATGAGGATCCATCAAAAGACGATTTTGCACCAACTATGAAAGAAGATGAAAAGCCGAACCTCCGAGATTACCAAGATAAAGAGTCCAAGAAAGATAATAGAAATAACAGATGCAGCGAGTGCAATAAAGAATTTTCAAGCGCGGAGGAGCTGACAACGCACTACAGGCGACAGCATCCAGAAGCTTTGTAGTTTTGGGGAATGGACTTATAATCAAATAACGTGTAGTTGAAAGGTTAGACGCTATATTGATTTTTCCTAGACTACTCTACCCGCATTTATTGAGGTTTACATTTGAACATGTGTCGTTGAATATTACCCTAGCCATTTGGCCACACAATGCCTCTACACCATTGCGATTTTGATTTTGTTTTGCTTATTTCCATATCTGCGTTACAGCTAAAGAGGAGTTAGAAACATTACATCAGATCCTAATACGCATGATCTTTGATTTTTGCCATCGTCCACATCTCCTTGCTTAAAGACTACAAGATATCTGTTACCGCCAAATTTGATATTATCATACTGTAGTATAATTTTCTAGGCCTGGCTAGTGCAAACGCTTACCAATTAATTTGAATATGCCTAAGTTTAACGTAAAGTAGGTAGGCCAATAAGGTAACAAGACACGATTTATTCGCTGTTAAGATTTGAACTGCACCAGTAATAATCAATATGAAGTGCCATCTCTGAAGCTATTGTTTAAAATAGACGTACTGATTTTCCAGCACAATTAAGGATATGGTTTTCAATAAACCTGTAGCTAGCGATAACATGCACACTAAAAGGCAGTAAAAAAATTGCTAGCTTGATAGAAATATCGTTGGCGTCCTATGGGAATGGTAGAATTAACGGTTCTGTAAGTTTTTTTTCGGATGCCGTATTATCGGAAGCTATAGTAGTATCGTTTGAAGAGCCAGCGGATAGTATAGAGGCTTTTGTTTCCAAAGCTTTGCATATTGAATTATGATCGTCTTTAATACATTCTTTTTGGTCGACCGGTTTTAAGCCGTCGCTAGCGGAGTTTGTTTTCTCAGCATTGACAAACCCAATTGGATTTTCAAGAATACTCCACGCTAGTAACATGAAGATGCCAATTGATATTTGAAGCAGCGAATTTCCGAGGTGCGTGGCTAATCAGATTAAATGATAACTGCGAGTGTATATTTGCTTTAAATCAATTAATTCTCGTATCATAATAGTGATAAATCATTTATAACTATACTGAAGCTAAATCTATCGTGAGTTATCACTGTCATCAATCGTACAAACAGATTGTTTGTTATCTACTCGTATATTATAGCAGAGTCTGTCCTCGTAATA
>JBKPEX010000186.1:0-2226 GCA_046728625.1 Thermoproteota archaeon | reverse complement strand
ATATACCTTTGTCATTTAGAACGTTTATATAAAATAAGTACATACTTGACTTGATGAATAAAAGCATTAAGTACGCAAGCATTGCCGCGAGTATAGTAATAGCTGTATTAGCAGTTGGAATCGTAACAACTGTTGGCTTAGCAGCTCCTACAGTAGCTCAAAGCAGCAACATGACTGGCGGCGCAAGCAACATGACTGGCGGCGCAAGCAACATGACCAAATAAGAAGTCGAGTAGCAAAAGTTTATAAAAATTCGATCTCTACTATCTTTTTTTTATATTATCTAAATCAGTCTGTTAACACTCCTTATCATAATGTCTTTAATTATTAATGGATATAGCATTACACAAATACAATACAAAATTTGATGTGATCAAATAGAAACTACCACTGCGGGCAAGATTACTTTGTTACATGTCCTTTCTAACTTTAATAAAGGTAATGTTAGAAAATAATGATTCTTATACGTGTCAGGTCTATGATAATCGATAGTGCTTCTGTAATTATATGTTAGTCACAATTATAAGATAGCTTTTGGACATTGAACATAGATGAGCGGCGATCTTAACAACAACCAACAGCAGTCTGCGATGGAACAAAAAATCAATGAAATGGTTCAGCAATCTAGAGTACTTGAGGCATATATGAATGATATAGTTACTAAAGAAGCCACCGTTACGAGGCTAATGGAAGAAGCTAGACTTGCTTCAACAGCTATTCAGAGTATTGTAGATGAATCGCAAATTGAAGCCTTAACACCTGTTGGAGTCGGAGTTTATATAAAGTCTCTTGTTCCTCCTGTTAAGGAACTATTAATAAACGTAGGAGCGGGAGTTGTAGTAGAAAAAAACAGAGAGGATACTATCAATTATATAGAAGCTAGGATTAAAGAATTTGAAATCGCCGCTAAACAACTCACAAATCAAAGACAACAAATAGAAACACGTATGAACCAACTCCAAGGTCAGATTAACCAGATGTTGCAACAAGCTCAGACTCCATCTTCATCAACTCATTCTAGTGCACCATCGTCTTCCCAAGGGAATTCCCGGCCTCATCTTCATTCACACAACGATGACCAGCAACTACATTCACATTAACTGAGACATAATGTTCGATAAGCTCAAAAAGGCTTTTTCAAGTGCAGCAAAGAGCATAGGCAGTCAAAAAGAGCTTTCTGAAAAGGATCTTGACAATACGTTATTTGATCTACAACTGGGTTTACTGGAGAGTGATGTTGCTCAAGAAGTAATTGATGATCTTTGTGAAAGATTAAAGAACGAATTGCTTGGATTAAAATTGGAAAAAGGTCAGGTAGCAGGGGAGGTAATTAGATCAAAACTATATAGTACGATTGCAGAAACATTTGCCAAGGCAGGGAAAATAGATCTTGTCCAGAAAATTAAAATAAAAGCACAATCTAATGGTGGACCTTTTGTCATTGTCTTTCTTGGAATCAATGGTACTGGTAAAACTACGACAGTAGCAAAGATAGGTAATTTATTGCGTAATAAAGGCGTCTCAGTAGTAGTAGCAGCAGGTGATACCCATCGCGCAGGAGCAATAGAACAATTAAGTCAACATGCTGAAAAGTTATCTTTAAAAGTAATTGCTCAAAGATATGGTGCTGATCCCTCAGCAGTAGGTAGAGATGCAGTAGATTACGGCAGAAAGCATTACGTTGAAGCAGTATTGATCGATACTGCGGGCAGGATGCAAACTGCCAAAAATCTAATGGATGAAATTGGCAAGATTGTTAGAGTAGTAAAACCTGATATGAAATTATTTGTAGGCGATTCGTTAGCTGGAAATGATACTATAAACCAAGCGAGGGAGTTCTTTCAATATACCAACTTTGACGGAGCTATTTTGACTAAAACTGATGCTGATGTAAAGGGTGGTGCTGCTCTTTCAATAGTTCATATCACCTCAAAACCAATTGTATACCTAGGAATTGGACAAAACTATGACGATCTAATACCGTTTGATTCAGAGAAATTCCTTGAATCCTTATTTGGTAGTAGTACTGCTACTTCGACAGTAGCCAATATCAAGAATTTGGACAATATTACCTCAGACACAAAAGAAGTTTACGAACCAATTATCAGTAAAAAATCCAGCCCTGAAATGCATATGTCATCTGATTACGGAAATGAAGCCGATACTACTACTACTACAACTGCTACAATAACTACGAGTGAAACGTCGGACGCACCACGCAGGAGT
>JBKPEX010000370.1:0-1996 GCA_046728625.1 Thermoproteota archaeon | reverse complement strand
TTCCCGGAGGACCATATAGAAGCACTCCTTTTGGAGCCTCAATGCCTAGCTTTTCAAATATCTCTGGATGCCTTAACGGCAGTTCAATCATTTCCCTGACTTTTTGGATTTCTTCTTTTAATCCACCAATATCTTCGTATGTAACTTGAGGAACTCCCCTTAATGTTTCACCTTTTTCGGCTATATGGAATATTGTTTTTTGTGTGACCAAAACAGCATCAGCAGCAGGTGTAACACCAATAACTTGAAATGTAAGCCTTCCACCAAAATAAGGTACCATGACATTATCACCTTTTATAAGCGGCACACTCTCTAGTGCATCAGCTAAATATCTTTCATCAATAGGAGGTATTGCCTCTAACGGGGCGACTATCACTTTTTCAGCCGGCACTGCTTTAATCTTTCTTACTACTACAGTATCACCAATAGCTACACCAGCGTTATTTCTGACAAGGCCATCAACTCTAATTATACCTTTTCCCTCGTCTGAAGGATAAAGAGGTAAACACTTGGCAACAGTTCTGCGTTTTCCTCTGATTTCAATAACATCACCAGTAGATGCACTTAAAGCGTCCATAGAGTCATAGTCAATTCGAGCTACTCCACGCCCTACATCTCTAGTATAAGCTTCCAGTACCTTTAAGGATAAGGTATTCTGACTCACAATGACACCTAGCACTTTACTCATCTTTATACCTTATTGCCTTTCTTCACTTTTACAAACGTCTATCTTGCTATTGACTAGAACTTTTGTTCTTTTTTATGTGATATTTATATACAACTAACAACTGTTATGTCAACTAGAATATACTCCTTTTTCATACAAGAAGATCTGTCATACCAGCATAAGAAAAAAATATAAAAACCATAATTAAGACACAAGATAATGCATTAATTCTTATATTATTATTAACACAAACTTAAAATCACCTACTAGATTGGCTTACTCTTGAATAAGAATGGGTAAACGAACATTAGTTCGTAGAAGAGGACGCGGAGGAAAGCAGTTTAGGGCAATCACAGTAGGAAAGATTGCTCCAGCAAAATATCCAAATTTCAAATTGGATGAGAGGCGTGCTGGCACTATAGTTGACATCATCCATGAACGGGGAAGAGACGCGCCGCTGGCCAAGATTCATTTTGATAATGACACTTATTCTTATGTTCCAGCGCCAGAAGGAACTACCGTAGGAAAAAAAATAGAAGCAGGCGCAATAGCAACAGCAACTACAGGAAATATTTTGTCATTAGAATCAATTCCAGACGGAACCTTAATTTGCAATATTGAGAAGAATGTTGGTGATGGCGGGAAGTTGATTAAATCTGCAGGTTCCTCTGCGTTACTTTTTGCCCATGGCACTGAAGGTGTTACAATTAAGTTTCCTTCAGGAAAATTCCTTACAGTTAATCCGAAATGTAGAGCAATGGTTGGAATAATTGCTGGAGCAGGTAGAAAGGAGAAACCTTTTCTAAAGGCAGGAAATAGAGCAAAATACATGCAATCCCATGGAAGACTTTATCCTACCGTAAGAGGTATTGCACAGGCTGCAGTATACCACCCGCATGGTGGTGGAAGACATCAACATATTGGCCGCCAATCATCAGTAGGTAGAACAACACCGCCAGGACGCAAAGTTGGAAATATCTCACCAAGAAAAACAGGTCGTAGTAGATTAAAGAAAAGGGTATAGACCAACATAATAATATGCATATTATTAAGATATGTCGATGACTAATCAGTATTTTATAGATTTTATAGATAAAGTATCTAACAAATCAAATATCCAAAAATTTTCACTTTATATCTTGGAGTCTTTATGAAGGAATACTATATACTTATTTTAATTCAAGATATTTGATACTTGTAATATTTTACGACCCCAAGTTATGATACCATAATATACATATGCACTTAATTTATAACGGGTTTTAGAAGGTAGAGATATAGATAAAGTCTTTTAATGCATTTACAAACTCTTCTTGGTTATCTTTGCTC
>JBKPEX010000152.1:0-1307 GCA_046728625.1 Thermoproteota archaeon | reverse complement strand
CCTTCACCAGGATATATAGAGTATAGCTATAATTGTCTATTAACATAGATATATTAACCTACGAAATACAAAGAGATAACATTTACAGCAATTACTATTTAACTATGCAAGTCGATGTTACGTCAATATTAGACTTGAGTGGACTTGATACAAGAAAACAAATACAATAAATAAACAAGAACAGCATCAACATCAAATAGTATAAGATAGATCGAAGCTAACTTTGACAAGATGATATCTATCACTTTGACTCAGGAGTCAATTATATTAGAAAAAAAGATATAATGACTTGCTTTACTTAGGTCAGAATTTTTCATCTTATCTTTCTTTTTGTTCTATGTCATCTCATCATTACGATCTTAGATATAGTTTATTTTTGATAATGGGAACAAACTTATTGTTATCGTTACTTTCAATAGTAACGAAGTTTCACCAGCTTATGAAAAAGGTTGTTTATCCTACCAATGCACTCCCGTATTACCATTCCCAGGCCTTTATCATATGACCACCATCCTCTTTTCCTACATCTGTGAACATTGCCACCGTATTGCTGAGAGAAGACAGTTTTCCCGTAGCATTTGCGTTGAAGATAATTGCTCCGGCTCCTTGGACGGTTTTATCATAGGCGTTGACGTGACCAATTTCTCTAAAAGCAAGACTGGCATTGTTGAGACTTCCATCAGTAGCATTTAGGATAACCCCTCCAACAATTTCTACGATTCCTTTAGATATTGGAATAATCAAAGCTCTACCACTATCTACAAAGCTTATGCCTTTTACAGTTCCGTTACCTGAAAATGTTACTCCAGTAGCTCGTCTTCCATCAGTTGAAAGAACTGGAACTTGACTTGTAATTTTATCATTTCCTATGTAGAAGGGATTTCCTAAAGTAATATTGTTATTGGTAGTAGTTATTGTGTTTACGTTATTATTATTCAAAGTGCTCGGTCTAAATTCTGTAGGTTCTCGTGTAATAATAGCTTGCGAGCTCTTATTATTAGCGATATCTACTGCTGCAAAACTATGATTTGCAGATCCTCCACCTATAATAAACATTGTTGCTATTATAACTGCCCATATAGTGGCTGTTTTCATTTTCCCTTTCATTTGATTTGGAGTAACAGCGGTTTTACTTAAGCATTATATGATAAAAGCATTATAAAACTCATTTTAAGGCCATACAGTAGCTGGATGATTGCAATTCCGACATACAATAGTCTTTCCATCGGTGAGGGGTTCTGCCATTTATCATCTAAACCTTCTTTCATCTTTAAAACTTAGGTCTTGCTCCTTTTTCTTATCTGAAA
>JBKPEX010000043.1:0-2002 GCA_046728625.1 Thermoproteota archaeon | reverse complement strand
GAGCTATATGATGTATTTCCTGATATTAACATAAATCCTGTCACAATTACAGGAGATCGACACAGAATTGCAGCAGAAATTGTTGTCAGTGGAACGCAGAAGGTAAAGTCCGCTGGTTTGCAGGGTTTAGGAAATAACTTTGATATACGTGGGGTATTCATTTATGATTTTACAGAGGATACCAAGAAAATTAGTGAGATCAGAATGTATTACGATTCAGGTATTCTCAAAAGACAACTTGATATACATAATAAAAATTATACATAGTAAAAATACAAATCTATGGTCTAGTCTACCCAAGAACAATCTTAGTAGTACGGTTCAGTTTAGTTCTCCGTATAGTTTATCATTAAATAGTTTGTATAATAAAAGATCCACCGTTTCAGCTTTAAAACACAAGCTGTTTGGGCTTTAATAAAAAGGACCATGCTTGTTTGTAGCATATCCTTTAGGTTATGCGGTTGTTTTTGTATTGTGATAATTTTCTAATTCCTGTAAGTCTTCTCTCGAAGACTTTAATTGGGTATAATGCAGTCACTTTTTCTTTCAAATTTATATTTATTTTACTCTTTTCACTTCTTGACAACTAAATATGTCTCTACTAAACAATGGTGTGAAAGAGGGATCGGCAAATTAAAGGAAACGTAAATGAAAGATATACAGACCGTTTTAGAAGGGAATTCCAAAATTTGCTACTGTACATCTGGAATGCTGTGGTAGCATCTTCGATACCTAACAGATTATCTAAGGCGTAAAAAGGTATACACGATACACGCAGACGGCCTACGATCCATAGTTAGATCACATCAACTTCGTATAATGTTATTAATCCATTGCCGTCAATCATTCTTTTTATTTGATCTAATAAGGGCTCCAATTTTGATTTTTCATCAATTACTTCAATCAACAAAGGCATATTGATTGCAATCCCTTCTAGGCGTATAGTCGATCTTTTCCGTTTGCCAAAGCCGTCTACACCGGTCCACACTGTTGCACCAGCAATTTTAGCATCCATTAAAAAGTCTATTAATATATTCTGTAAGCGTTTACCCTGATATTCGTCATTTCTCTTTATTCTAATAGTAAGACAACACATCTTTATTTTCATATTATTTTCTAAAATTCTCCTCAGCCACCCCTCATTAAAATTACAGTCAAAGTTCTACCACCGATTATAGCACCAATTGATAGACCCACGTTTGCTAGAATGTTTAGAACAACATAATTAAATTGTTTGTTATCTATTAAATTGCTTGTTTCAAGAGCAAATGAGGACATTGTAGTAAGCGAACCACAAAACCCAACTGCGACAAGCATGGAATATCTGGTATCCAAACTCCACAGAATACTAATGATAGAAAATACCCCTAGAACAAAACTTCCAATAATGTTAACTATTAAAATATTTACAGGTAGAGCTCCCAATAATATAGGAGATGACACAGCTATTTTATACCTTAGAAATGCACCTGCTATTGCACCTATAGCCAGAAGAACAAACTCAATCCCTTTCACCATTACTATTAAAGCCTACCGCTCTGATTTTTATTTAATACAGCAGTAACATTATTAGCATTACTATTTCAAAAGATGCGATTTGGGTTGACATGTATTATTTATATACCAAGGCTAATGCTATAGCCGGATTATTTAGATCCCCTTAGGACTCTGCCACTTAAATTTATCTAACAGCTCAAATTTACTGTCGTTTCAGGATATATGATATAGAATGAAAAAAGTTATTCATGCGCAGGATATTTGTCTACCGATAACAAGGTTTTATCATATTATCCAAATAAAAAGGTCGCATATTAACTCTCCCACATTTATTTAATTTAATTTATTTCATATCTATTATGTATTGTTAATTTGAACAAATTTGTATTTATATAGATAGGAATTCAGAGTGCTAAAATCTGTTTTAGTACGTGCTAATGTTCTAATAAGATCCCCAGATCAACTTAAAGATGACACAGGTGAAGTCGAAAAATCATAACATTTA
>JBKPEX010000288.1:0-1996 GCA_046728625.1 Thermoproteota archaeon | reverse complement strand
AGGAACCTTCAGAATAATACTATTGAAATTGTTTCTGAAAAAAGCTTAGTTTTCGCCCATAAACAGAGATGGATATTGTTAAAACCAGACAGCCAAGGAACAAGAATAGTCGGACAAGGAATGATTGTATAGGTTTGGGGAATTATAGAAGTAATAGGATGTGCCAAACAGGTATAGCCTAGCATGTACTGGTGGAAAGGGATGTGATGTATAGGCAACGAAAAGTAAACGATAGCTTAGAGTATTAGATGAATTAGAATGAATTGTTCTTGTTAGAATTAGAAAAGCAGCAAAATGAAAGGATTGACATTAATCTTGGATACAATAGATTACCAGGGTGATAGTAAATACATAAATTAAAATCAAAATCATGACACCATATCTTCATTTTTGTGTTGATTCACGATTCGAAAAATAAATTATATTGTAGAGCTGCTGAATTCATATGCTACCCTAGAGATTATCGATTCATTTTTTAAGCATTTTATTCTCATCTTCCAATTCTCTAATTCTATTTTCAAGCTCGATGCATCTCTGTTCTAACTCATATTTTCTATTCATTAATATAACATTACTTTCCTGTAATGCTCCGTTAGCTGTTTGTAACATACTAATCAGTTTTTGTATTTGAATTTCTTCATTACTATACATAATTATATCAGTAATAGGCGGCTTTAAAAATAATTCTAACCAAATTACTATTCCTACGTTTTTACCCCTTAGAATTCTTTTATGAAATCTTAACTGAAGACAATTTAATAGTAAATCTTGTAAGAAATATGAATATTATTATAGTCAGCTGATGTTGTGTGCGTATACGAATAAGGGTGTTGGGTATTTACTCAGATTTATGGTGTTATCTTCTTGGCCAAGTCGTATACTACAAAGAAGGTATAGTCCACTATCACATGATTCTTTGGTTGTAAATAATTATCCTAATCTAGTAACGCCTTAGCTGATCTATACAAGGGTATAAAGATAAAGGCTTGATAAGTTTTAGTATTGATTATATCCTTCCAACTGCATATGATGGACTGGATTCTCTGATTGTTAGAAAGTATAAATAGAATGAGGTCGAGCCCAAGAAAATCATAATTAGAGATATGGCAGTTCTAAAACACGATTTGAGAATTTGATCCTTATTAATTTCTTGATTTGTTAAATGATATTTCTGTTTACGCTATTTGGTATGTACTAGTAAGGTGCAAAGTAAAAATCAAGGAATTCTTTAAAATCCTCTAATTTATAAGCAGGGAGTCTCTATTATAGATTGATATATTTTTGATTCAAAATAGCTTTCCCATGAGAGAATGGCACGTCGAACATATGGAAAAAACTATAATAAAGTTTGTAACAGGGTTGTCAGAAAACGCTTCTCTGTGGCAGAAAAGACAGCATAAGAAATATGGTAAATTAACTAATATATGTAGAAATATAAACTATGATATTAAACACGGAGTTACAAATGAAGAAGTCCTGTTATTTTTAGAAAAAGTTCGAAATCATTCATCCTTTTCAAGTCTTCGAGAGACCCGCGGTTCCATGGAAAGATTAGAGGAAGTCGAGAAAAACTTTGTCCCAGTTACCAGCAAGTATAACTGGGATTAGGACGTAATTAAATAGTTTTTATAAATTACGAAGAAATCCTCATAACTTGAATGTAAAGTATTAACCTCTTGCTGTTTCTCTTCCTTTTTATTTAAATTTCTTTTTTATTTACATATTGTTTATTGCATTGGTCCCATTGATAAATAACATAGGCTTTACACTTGGTACGTCTTGGCGATGTAAAATGGTAAAGGTAATTTGATAATATTGTCTTTATCTGTGTCAGTAGTACTGCTGGTATTGTTTATCTTATCATTTGTGTTGTTAGAACCTTTATAATCATAAATTGTCATAGAATTGTTATACTATGAACTAAAAACAGTGAGAAGTATTTAGCTTACTCTACTTCTATACCTACATTACAAATTTATTGCTATATACAGTCTGT
>JBKPEX010000013.1:0-4761 GCA_046728625.1 Thermoproteota archaeon | reverse complement strand
ATTGAGTATCCTGCGGTTGTTTTTTCCTGTATTTAGAAGTCTATATTTATAGACTGCCAATACATGGGACAAACTACTGAGTGATCTTTACACAAATGCACTTCTAGACCCCTTCAACCTTCAAGAGTTCACTTCTAATTTGTTCGCTTATCCTTTTGGTTTTTGTAATGGATTGTTTTTTTATTATGATTTCCTCTTTTAGAGACGGGCGTTTGGAGACTTCAGGTATCTCGATTTTCAGGAATAGATTCGCTACTTCTTCCTCATTCTCTATTGGACTATTTGACTGATAAGTCAGTTGATGCTGTGGATCGTGTTTATCTTCATTATGAATACTTACCTCTTGATCATTCACAGGTCTTGTCTCTATGTATAACTCCTCATGTAAAAGCGAGACGTGGGCAGTCTTTACGTCTGTTATCGGTTCTTTGATGATTTTAGCTTCTTGTACAAACACCTTTTTGTCTACCTGTAGCTTTTCTGCGATCACCGGTACGATTATCAGATCGTCAGAAATTGTAGCACCCTCTGCAAAACTTGATTGTGAAACAATGGGAGGCGAAGCCCTTAAAAACTTTTTTTTTAGATCTTGAAATGTCATATTAAAGACGAGACTGGTACCGTTATAACCCGCCACTAAGTTACGAGGAATAAAAAATTTCTCTTTATTGATTAATCCTTTTTCTACAAGAAGATAGTCTGGGGTGACTTCTTGTACTTCTCCTACCTCTTCGTTATTTATATCTCTTGCTTCTTTTTTTATCAGATCATCCCAGTTTATATGGCTGCTGTAAGAATTTGCTCCTAACATCCGGCTAATTGTTACAAAGATAATATTAGATTTAATTGTTAGCTAATTTGTAAGTAGTCAACGTCCAAACCAACAGTCCTTATCGTTGAAGGCGCAGTCGGTTACTGCAAATAACCATTAATTTGTGGGTGAAACTGAAGATAGAATTTCACAAATTGAATAAATTAACTTGGTTTTAGTAAGTGATTATCAAACAATAGGATGATCGTATACAGATATAAAGAATCACAAATCCGAAGATTTTACACTGCCATATTAAGAATAATCAAATGGGTTCCTAGAACGGATCAGTGAGTCTTATTCGTTATTAGGTTGCGTTGATTGTTTTACTATTGCCTCCCTCTGTTAATTAGCAATACTTTAGCAGTCCGTACATTAAAGTGGAAGAAGAATATTCTCTTTCATAGAGAAAAATTAATTTATTTTAAACTCGGATCGGTTGTTTGAGCGGATCAGCAATTTAATATAGGAATAATGTGCGGAGCTTTGATGAATAGATTAGCATGTAACCAAACTAATTGTTTATATCATATCCTGACTATTCGTAAGTACTTGGATTGGTTTTCCTATTACTAACCCTATTAAAATCTCTTTTGTGGATTATCAGACGTAATGAACGCGATATTATCCATCTATACAATTCTGTAACGCCTTACGTGCAAATTATTACAGGTGGCTCTGATAGCATGGATAAGGAGGGCAAGATGCTTAATTTTGGTTATTGGACTCAAAAGTCTAACAACCCATACGATGCACAAAAAGAATTGTGCACCATCATCGGAGAATTTAGCAACTTCCGATCAGCACAAAGTGTAGTAGACGTCGGCAGCGGATTCTCCGCCCCTGCGTTCCACTGGAAGTTGACCTATAAAATGCTCGATATCACCTGTGTCAATATTAATCCCAGCCAATTACGTACTGCGTCGAATACTATTGCTTTGTCAGTTACTACATCTTCTAAGGTAAAGACCGCCGTGATACAAAGAAGTGGTAATCCATCATTGGTAAATGCCTCTGCTGTTCTTCTACCATTCACCGATGGGTCTACTGACAGAGTAGTTGCTTTGGAATCAGCGCAGCATTTTAAGCGCCTTATTTGTTTTGTTAAAGAATGCAAAAGGATACTAAAGCCAAATGGTCTAGTCACAATTGCTATTCCCACTATACGTTCTAGTTACAATCATTACACAATCCGTAGTCGAATATGTGATTTCATTCATCAATTCCGAAGACTGGGGATTCTTTATTTTACATGGGCATCAGAGCATTATACTCTGGAAAATATTGTGTCGATGCTTACCTCGGAGAGCCTTAGTATACAAGATGTGCAATATATAGGGCACAACGTCTATGAACCGCTAGCAGATTACTATATCAGAAATAGGAAATTTCTCAAAGAAAAAGTAAAGAAGAATATTTCCTATTGTTCATCAATACCGGTTATTCGCCTAGCGTTATTCGAGATTATTGAGTATATATTGTACAAATCATCGTTGAGAATGAAAGATTTATCGCAAAAAGGTATTATAGATTATCTTTTGATAAAGGCTGAAAAGACTAGCTCTAACTACGGCAATAAATAAATTGCCTTAGTACATGGCAATGATAAATCATCTTTGCTATGAAAAGATGCGTTTAACTGTATATTAACTACAAATGCCGTGAATCATGCTTTTGTCACAAGCTATGTTAATCTGGTCAAACAATATATATTTAGAATGTTTATGTTCCTTGCAAACCATTTAATGTTGGAGGCTATATGGTCAATAATAATGAGTATGAAAATGGAGCAGATGATAAATCTTACAAAGCTGACCTTTTCAACTCCTTCAATTCTCAAGACTTGACTTACATTGGAGAAGTAGTAGCCTCAACTGAGCTGCCCATCACAATGGATGGCTTTTGGTTTGCTCTCCATCCCGGAGTATTAATAAATACTTTTGACTTTGTAACGGTAGAAAATCTATTTAACAGCAAAACCATCGGTATTGTGAAGGAGCTCCAAACAGTTGTTACGGATAACAGCTCTGTCATCCATGGGAAACTTCCAAAAGAAAAACGGTACAAGCCTAGCACCGAGATAAACAGTAAAACTATAGCAATGGAAGATACATTAGACGACGACTCTTACTTTGGTCCATTACATGCAATCACATTAGCAAAGGTCGATGTAATGGCTAACACAGGATTCAATTCTTACGAGACCGGAAACACAGTAACTATTAGTATGCCTGTTCAGATTCAAAAAAATGTTAAATTTTCTACTGCTGATGAAATCATGTTTGCATTAGGAATACCAAACATGTTAAATCCTATACCGGCTGGAGTTCTGGAAACAACGAATCGATTACAGGTTCCCATTTCTTTGGATGTATCGTATTTAGCAGGACCTGACACTGCTCATGTGAATGCTTCTGGTATTTCAGGAAATCTAAAAAGCACATACGTCTTATTCTTGCTTCAATCCGCCTACCAGAGGCTGAAAGATCATAATGTGTCGTTAATAATTTTAAACACTAAAGAATCAGAATTATTACAAATCGATAAATTACAAAAGGATGTAAAGGAAAGAAATGAGAAATTATTTGATTTGTTGAAATTACAGATAAGTGCCTTTAATAATGTAACATATTTTCTTCCAAGAGGCAAAGATGGAAAACCGAATTCGGCGTACATACCAAAAAATCACAAAACGTACTCTTACGAATTAGCAGATATTTACGATCGGCTAGATTTGCTGTTTCCTGATGTATACGATACTCGATACAATCTCCAATCAATAATAGACTACATATATGAATCTTGGCCGATAAAGGATGGCAACAAAATTAAGATAAGAACATGGACTGATCTATTTGAATATAATGATTATCCTGAAAACATAGTTTCAAACAAGTCTTCCCTCCTGCATTTCCGAGGACATTTACAAAGATTCCGAAAATCGCCTATGTTTACAGACAAAAAAGTAACCAGCGTATACCTAGGCAGAGAAATTAAGAACATTCAATCTGGAGACGTTTTTGTGATAGACGTGGGAATGATATCTTCTCTAGAGGAACAATCATTCATAGTAGGAGATGTAATGAAAAGTATAAACGAAACGTATTCTGCAGCATATTATAAAGAGGATAATAATCATAACGGTAGCCGCACAAAGAAAAAAAGCAAAAATAAAGTGGAGAGGAAAAGACCAGACTTTATTTTGATATTTCTAGATGAGATTAACAGATTCATACCTAGTACTCAAACCCCTGAAAGGATGGATCCCGTTGCCGAACAAATCATGAGGATTCTTATTTCGGGTAAATTAAGAAGGACTATCTTGTTTTCAGCACAGCAATTCAAAAGTTCGACAGATCATCGGCTGCATGAAAATACGGGATTACATGTTACGGCTAAGCTAGGACTATCAGAACTATCAAGTCCACCTTACTCTATGTTGGATGAAAGCACCAAAAGAAACATTGCAAGGTTGAACAAAGGGGAGTTAGTAATGATTCATTCCGCATTTAGACATCCTATTAAAATTTCTTTTCCAAGCACCAAACCGAAATGGTCCTCTGCAATATAACACGGCAAGTCACGACTAGCCTAAATAGGAACACAAGAAATGGTCCTCTGCAATTGTAGATTTAGATTGGTAGGCAATGATACTGAAAGGAATTACTGGAGTGGTGCCCTCGACCAATTAAGGCGAGTGCGTAATGCTAAATATAATAAAGCAAGTCAGATAAACAGATTTTATTTGCATGGAAGAGGTCACCTACGGAGTGTATGATAAGAAAGGTAAGAGGATTATATTGACACGAATTAAAAAAGAAAATAAGCGTAACATTGTGGATCAACACAATGTACAGCGTAAACATCAGGGTGAACTCGGAGTTACGGATGTTGCAATAATTGGAGCAGGATTTGCTGGATTGTCTGCGGCGCTGATGCTTGGTAGGTAT
>JBKPEX010000388.1:0-12558 GCA_046728625.1 Thermoproteota archaeon | reverse complement strand
ATTCTATAACCTCAAACTCTTGTATGTCAATAGTTGGCTTTCCTTGTGGCTCTAATTCATATTCGGCATATTCCTCATCCATTCTTTCTTTTTCTTTCTCTGCTTCTTCCTCTGCTTTTCTTCGGTTAAGAAATACTTTGTAAATTTTTGAACTAACTGCAGAACTATCTGGCAGATATTTGATCAGTATATAGACTTTCATACACTTAATCGTTAAAACTTTCTATTTAAATGATGATATCATATTTTAAACGGGGATTTAAGATATTCCGCCTTGTTTTGTTTATAAGCCAATAACTGGCTCATAAGGAGAATTAAAGATAATGATTACTTAATTATCATTCGTTTTTACTGTCCCATTCATATTCTTCTGTAGAATAGCGTATAAGTCACGTCTGTTTAGATCGTTGTACCAATATTCATTGTAATGGCTTATTGTCAGGAACAGATATTCCAGAAATGGTTTTACTTCAAAATTTTCAGGTAGCATATCAAGTGCAAGCTTTGCTTCATCTAAATAGATCCTGCTTTTTTTCATAGTAAGTTCAAAACCTTTTCTTATATTTCCTGTATTGATATAATAATAAAATGGCCACGAGGGAATTTTGATGGCTCCGTTCTTTATAGCATCTTGGATTTCATTCCCACATCCAACGCATTCACCTGCTTTTGCCATACCTAGATGAAAAATCTCACTAAGCGGTCGGCGGTTTAATGCCATGTTTCTCCCTGCTGTACCCATTATAGATCGATACTTCTTATAGCATCCAATCATATTTTCGTCAGTGATCGATTCAGGCTTCATCTTTAGCTTAATATCGATATATTGTCCGATCCTTGCATCTTTGAAGCCTTCTTCAAATGCTCTTATAACAGAATCACCCCCTAGAGAAATTTTCTGCCTTGCTATTTCCAAGATGTACGGATTCATAAGCTTGTAATCATCTAGATACTCTATGTCTTCATCTCTGTCAATTATTCTGTCCATAGGCTCACTCAGGTCAATTGCGATAATATGACCATCTACTATTCCGTGTCTGACATCTACGGGTATATTCTCTTTGAAATACTCCATGGCCCCATCAAATAGTGCGTTGAAAACAGGAAATGTCATCTTTACAAAATTTGACGTTAAAATCCTTTGTACACGATCAGCAAGTATTTCAGGTTTTGATAGTCTTTCTTTTACGTCGGAGATCTTAGTATCATCTAACGCTAGCTCTGAAGAACCTGTCTCATCTATAAATTTCTTCATTGTTGCGGATGGATTAGTGTCAGAAATAATTTGCTGATGTAAAGAAAGAAGGAACCTCGTTGTAAAATCGTCGAATTGTTGCTCAGTAGCTTGATAATACTTGTTAAATTGTTTATAACCCTTTCCTTGAGTCAATACTTGTTTCATCATATCTTTACCTGATTTAGTGCTCATTAAAGCGGATTTTTTAAATACAAATTCATCCTTACTGCTCATGTATATTGCTTTCAGTATAATATCACGTTATTTAACTTTTGATCTATTTTAATCGAAGTTTTTAGTGCGGCATATAGAATTATTGATATGCTAACACAATACATTTATCAAGTCTTATACATGTTATCGAGTCAACATGTTATGAAGATTACATTATGTACACTATTATATGTACCGTACAGATGATCTCAAGTTTGGTTAATCCGATGTTTTTTCCACTGCCATATTTTTATTCTCAACCATACTTCGGTGAATGTATGAGCATTGTACGTCTAGGTATGATTATATAGAAAAAAATCTGAAGCGATTAACGTGAGG
This sequence comes from Thermoproteota archaeon, assembly GCA_046728625.1. GTDB lineage: Archaea > Thermoproteota > Nitrososphaeria > Nitrososphaerales > Nitrososphaeraceae > DASQQB01. Next base: position 10,769 of record JBKPEX010000388.1, on the reverse strand, counting down.
CCATTGCAATGCGTTCCTGTTCATTCTTTTTTTTGACAGCATGACTTATCATATTATTATTTGATGCCAAGATGATCTCCTTGGCTAATGCTTCTTCAATCGTCTGAGTGCTGGCATAAGTAGACTCTCTTACTCCTTCAGCAATAAAACGAAGTGCTAGATCTATTCTTCGCAAAGGCGCAACATCCACTGATACATGATACACTACGCCTCCGTAGACTATACGAGTAGTATCTTCATTTGGAGCTGCATTTTCTATTGCTCTTACTAGCAATTCCACAGGATTCTTGCCAGTCTCCAAGTTAATAATTTCTAACGCTGTTTTGACTACATTTAATGCTCTTGCCTTCTTTCCACCCATTCTACCCGTATTTTTTGCGTATTTTTTTCCGAAATGCATAATCTTATTGGCCAACCTTTCTATAATATTTACTTCAGCTTTCTTGAGTCTCTGGTGTTCATGCCTACCAAAGGTAATTGGAATTACAACAGCGGGTTTTAAGGAAATTACTTTTTGAAGGCCTAGATCGTTTATCTCGATCTTACGTGTCTCCCATTTGTTAAATAAAAGAATATTTACTTGCTCTTTACCACTCATATTACTTATCTCCGTGGTTTCTCCTTTCTGCCGCGAACAAGTTCATTTAAAGAAACACCGTTTACTTTAAAAACCTGCCATCGCACTCCAGGTATATCACCCATTGCTCCTCCCATCGATCCGCCTATGCCTTCTAATATTACCTCATCGTGTTCGTCGACAAAGTTAAGCGCACCATCACGTGGAAGGAAAGCAGTAACTGACTTACCATTTTTGATCAATTGGACCCTAACGCATTTTCTTACTGCAGAGTTAGGTTGTTTTGATTCTATCCCAACTTTCTCTAACACAATGCCTCTAGCCTGCGGTGCACCTTCTAACGGGTTAGCCTTCTTGTCAAGCATTAACATCCTTCTCTTATAATATTTGTTTGCCCATCTAGCTCGGTTCCTTTTCGCGTTAAGAACTCGTCCAGCAAACAGTCCTAATGGAGATCTTGCCATTCATATATTCACCATATATTCACCTAATTAACATTATTTAGATTTTGTTCTGGGCTCACTATCAGAACGTTAGATATTTGAAAGTATCGTTTTGCGAGTAGTCTTGCCTTTTCAGCGTTTCTTCCTTCCCTGCCGACAACTACCCCTTTTTTCTTGGCATCTACAAGAACAACCGCCTGCTTTGTTCCGTCTATCCTTTCGTTAATCTTTACTTGATCAATTATATCAGGGTTTAATATATTACGAATAAACTCACAAGCGTCATCAGAATATTCTACAAGCTCAACCTTTTTTGCAACAACATTCTGTAATTGTTTAATTGTTGTGCCTCCCTTTCCAATTGCAAGACCCATCTGACCCTTGTTCACAATAAATATTACACGATCCATCTTATCATCTAAAACACAATCGCGTGCAGTAGCACTGGTGATACTCTGAAAAAGAGATATTAAACGCAGTTCGTCAGAAGTTAGTTTAATCTTCTCAGTCATCTTATACCATGCAACCTCAAAATGGCAATGCAATCAAACGGTGTTTAGTAACAACGAGCAACAATTCATGCTGTTATTGAAGTACAATTTAAGTCTTGGTGCAATGCTGTATGTTAATTTATTCAGCGCAAATCTTTATCATTTTGTGTATCTCGTTTTATATGTTCATACTTGTATACATAATGCATCTGCGCTACAACTATCGTAGATAAACAACCTGTAGGTGCTGAAATTTGGATGTATTTTCAATCCGTTACTGATTATTTCCTTTGGTATATTATAATGAGACCTTATTCCTTCGTTTTTGAGATAAAATTATTTTGTTTTTGATTCAAGATATAGATCAGAAGCGAGGATTTACTCAATTAATTTATGTAAACTTCTATCTACTATTTAGGTGGTGTTCTAACACTTGTAGCTACCTTTCCTGAATTTGCATTAATGCGCTAATCTCCTCCGCTGTACTACCTTTGATAGCGATTACACTTATTCTAAATGGTTTACTACATAGTTTCGCCAATTGAGTAGAAGTACCATCAAAGGTATAAATAGGAATGCTAGATGCCTTTGCTCTTTCTTCTAGTTTTGACTTATTAATATCATCTACAGATTTAGATATTATTATTAGATCCGATCCCTTTACAGATTGAAGAACTTGTCTTGTTCCAATCCTGCATTTGTTACCATCAATCGCGTCCTTAACTATTTTCTCTAATGTTGTCCTGACCACTTTGATCTTTCACCTTCATATAGAGGTCTACCATCCCAGTACCAACAGGTACGGTAGCTCCTACAATAACATTTTCCGTTACACCTCTCAATGATTCGATTTGGCCCTCTAATGAGGCCTTAGCAATAGTCGGAACAGTAATTTCAAATGCTGCTCGCGCTAGAACCGAGGTTTTAGTCCCTGCAACTCCATGTCTACCAATTTGTTGCAAATAGCCTTTCGATGTCATAAGATCAGCCACTAGCATAATATGCCTTGTATCAACTTCTAAACCTTGCTCCTCCAAAGTATTTGTGATCTCCTTTACCAGCGCAGTTCTTGCAGCTTCAATTCCAAGTGTTTGCCATATCTCATAAACATTATTTGTTACAACTCTTGAAGTGTCGATACCAGAAATTGCAACAACTTTTGCAAGGTTAGATCCTGCTGTCTGAATGATCCATTCTTCGTCCTGTTTTACAATGGTAACCCTTTCAATATCCGTTACACCCTTAACTCTTGTGTTCAGAAGTTTATTTCTTAATGTCAAAAGCGTTTGGGCGTCTGGTTCATCCGGCACAGTTATCTTAATAAAATGCTTTTTGTCGTTCATTACAATTTCATATTTTTTCTTTGAACCTTTAAGTACCTCATTAACCTCATTGAATTTACATCCCCGTTCTAGAAGTTTATCTTCTGATAAATGAAAAGTGAGGATACCACTATAATCAATATCAGTCTTTACAATCAAATCGCTAACCCTGGTAAAGATAATTTCTCTGGCTACCTCAAGCGCTTTTTCCCTCGATACTCTATGTTCTTTATCTAGATAAATATCCATAGTTGGGGTAACAGGTTTCTTTCTTGCATCTACTAATTCAATAAGCCTAGGAAGTCCAAGAGTTACATTTCTTTCCTTTACACCTGCAAAATGGAATGTCCTAAGAGTCATCTGAGTTCCGGGTTCGCCTATGGATTGAGCTGTGACTACTCCTGCTGCTTCCCCAGGTTCTGCCATTGTCCTCTCAATAAGATCAAGAGTTTTTCTTATGACCTTTTCTATTCCTTCTTTGCTGAGTCTATTTTCAAACAAGCCTTTTTCAAGGTTATTTCTGATTTTAGGATTGAGGCCTTCAGCATGTTTTTCCATTATGCTCTTGATATCGTGCTCGGTTGCTTTTCGACCGTTGTCAATTATCGATTCACTTTCGATTAATCTCAAAATATTAACTGCTTCACCATGATCACTTTTTGCTGGATCTATGCCATCTTCTCCATATAGATACTGAATAATATTCCCATGTGGGTCGCGAACTGTTTGATCATATTCAATTTTCAGATGCTCAAGGGCATTGATGAGTCTTCTTTGCATATAGCCAGACTGCTGTGTCCTGACGGCAGTGTCTACTAAACCTTCTCTGCCACCCATAGCATGAAAGAAAAATTCTAATGGGCTCAATCCGTCTCTATAGTTTGATTTTACAAAACCCTTTGCATCAGGATTAGTATCATTCGTTTTGAAGTGAGGTAAAGAGCGATTATGATATCCCTTTTGAATTCTCTTTCCTCTTATAGATTGTTGACCCAGCGCAGCAGTCATTTGCCCAATATTCAGAGTAGAACCTCTTGCTCCAGTAGATGCCATTATTATACCAGAATTATAATCAGGAAATGCTCTATCTGCAGTTTTACCCGCTCTATCTCTTGCTCTTGACAATTCATTAACCACATAGAGCTCAAGTGCTTCTTCTGGGGCAAGTCCTCTGGTTAACGGCAGTGTTCCGTCTTTGTATTGTCCAATCAATTCATGAACTTTATCGTATGCTTTTTGAATGACATTGCTTATTTCTTGCGTTGTTTCATGATTCAACCAAAGGTCTGAATAACCATACGTAAAACCATTATGTGTGATAAACGTTTTAAGCATAATTAGGACGGAATCTAGAAATTTTCTTGCGGTATCATTGCCGTAATCCTTTACAATTCTGTGCAGAACACTGTCTGGTTCTTCCGCACCAATCGAAGCTTTATCTATAACACCCTTAATCAATTCTCCATTTCTAATGACTACATCTTTGCCCTCACCTTTTGTTGCCTTGTTCCATTTTGAGGTAATTATGAAGTTAAAGTCTTTGGGAAGAAACAGAGAAAATAACTGCTTGCCAGAATATTGTTGTGTTCCATCCTTATTTACCTTTGGATCGGGAAGAACTCCGTCATATCCACCAACAAGAGCTAGATTTGCGAATTCTTCTCTTGTTAGGGTGGTCTCATCTTTAGTCAGAATAAATGCACCAGTTATAAAATCTCTGATCCCACCTATAATAGGACCGCCATATCGTGGTGAGATCAGCTGATCCTGTACTCTCATTAGGAGTGCCGCCTCAGCTCTTGCTTCTTCGCCTTGTGGAACATGCAAGTTCATCTCATCGCCATCAAAATCTGCATTGTACGGTGGACAAACCGCTGGATGCAATCTAAAGGTACGATATGGCAACACTTTAACATAATGTGCCATTATAGACATTCTATGCAATGAAGGTTGTCTATTAAAAATTACTACATCTCCATCAGTTAGGTGTCGCTCCACCATGTAACCAGGTGCTAACGAATCTGCGATGGTAGTTCTATCGCTCACGTAATCAAGACGGATTTTAACACCGTCAGGTCTAATAATATAATTTGCCCCAGGATAGATAGTTGGTCCATTAACAACGAGTTTCTTAAGTCTATCTATGTTCCATTGAGAGACAGTTTCAGGAATAGTAAGCTTCTTGGCTATATCAACAGGAATTCCAACATTCGATATTGCAAGGTTAGGATCAGGAGAAATTACAGTTCTACTAGAAAAATCTACTCGTTTGCCTGATAATGATCCCCTAAACCTTCCCTCCTTACCTTTGAGTCTTTGAGTTAAGGTCTTAAGAGGTCTACCAGACCTATGGTGAGCTTGAGGTATTCCGGAAACTTCATTATCGAAGTACGTCGTAACATGGTATTGCAATAGATCTACCAGATCCTGGACAATAAGCGGCGGAGTTCCTGCTTCCTTGCTTTCTTTCAGTCGCTGATTGACACGTATAATATCAACAAGCTTGTGTGTTAAATCATCTTCCGACCTTATTCCAGTTTCTAGAATAATAGATGGTCTTACTGTTACCGGAGGGACTGGCAGAACTTGAAGTATAAACCACTCAGGCCTTGCTGTTCTTGGATCATAGCCCAAAAGCTTTAAGTCATCATCAGGTGTATGGACAAGTCTCTCTCTTATCGTTATTGGCAAAAGTCTATTTTCTCCGGCGTCTGTCTTTTCCACAAAGATTGTTGGTTTTGTAAAGACTAGATCATATTGTTCTCTCTGACAATGTGGACAGACTTTTATCTTCTTTGCCTTTTCAATTATTTCATCTTTGACATTCTCAAGCGTAATTACAGCATATGCTGCCTTACTGTCAATAAGAGATTTATATTTTGACAGATCTTCTGCATCCAGCTTAATTCTATTGCAAGATCTACATGTAATTAGAAGAAGTTTATGGATGTCATCAACAAATGCTATATGTAATACGGGCTCTGCTAGTTCAATATGACCAAAATGACCAGGACATTTTGCTGAAGTGTTGCCGCAAGTGGCACATTTCTGTCCAGGCTCCAATGTTCCCAGTCGGTTATCCATCAATCCGCCTTGCACAGGCATACCATCTTCATCGTACGTTTCTGGTGCGGTGATTTCTGCTACACTGAATTTACGTACTTCTACCGGAGACCATACACTGAACTTTATCCCTCCGAGTATTTTTACAGATTCTTCCATTCTTATATCACCAGCCCTTATACTCTTTCCTTAGGCAGTAAACGGGGCGCCACATTTAGACTCATCATTTCCTGCAATAACAACTTGAACGCGTATGCAATTATAACTGATGAAATCTTTGCCTTCTCTCCACATACTCTACAAATATACCTTCTCTGTTTTACATCATAGTAAGATAATAAACCGCATCGCTCACAGATATTCACTTCTGCTTTATCTGATTCTTCAAGTAACCTGTCTTTGAGCATCATCGATGCACCATAAGCAATAAGACAATCTCTCTCCATTTCACCAAATCTAAGTCCTCCGCCGCGGGCTCTTCCCTCAGTAGGCTGTTTTGTAAGCATCTGAACTTGACCTCTCGCTCTGCTATGGATCTTATCGGCGACCATATGATGTAGTTTCTGATAATATACAACTCCAATATATATATCAGCAGGAAATTTCTTCCCGGTCCTACCGTCGTACATTGATTCCTTACCGCTAAAATTGAATCCATATTGTTCCATTACACCCTTAATATCATCTAATTTTTCACCTAGAAACGCTGAACCGTCAACGATTTTTCCCCTCAAGGATGCAGCTTTTCCTCCCAATGATTCCATAAATTGCCCGACCGTCATTCTTGATGGAAAGGCATGCGGATTTATCATAATGTCTGGAACCACACCATCCTCTGTATAAGGAAGATCTTCTTGGCTTACAAGCATGCCTACGACTCCTTTCTGTCCGTGTCGTGATGCAAATTTATCTCCGATTTCTGGTATTCGCATATCGCGAACTCTGATCTTGTACATTTTGCCGCCTTCTACAGACTGGGTCATAATAACCGAATCAACAACACCATTCTCAGAGGGTCTTACTCCAACAGACGCATCCCTGCGATATGGACCCTTAACTTCAAACTCTTTATATTCCTCCATAAATCTAGGTGGAGACGTTCTACCTATTAGAATATCACCGCCTGTCACGACAGCTTCATGCATTATCGCGCCATCTTGTTCAAGTAGACGATAGGCCTTCTCACCTCTATATCCTCTAATATTCGCGTCAGACGAGGGGAGTTCAAAGTTATCTTTCATTCCACCAGGATATTGTTTTGCTTCTGCCTCATAAACTCTGTAAAAGAAGGTTCTACCAAGTCCTCTATCAACCGATGATTTATTGAAAACAACTGCATCCTCAATATTATAACCCTCAAAAGGCAAGACGGCCACTATTGCATTCTGTCCTGTGGGACGATCATCAAGGCCTAAGAGACTAATGGCTTTTGTATTTACTACAGGCGTCTGTGGATATAACATAAAATGCTGTCTCACGTATGTACTTGCATTCATTAGAGGGGTAGAGAATCCGAGGCTTTGTTTTGCCATAGCACTCTCATATGTATTTCTGGGGGATTGATTATGTTCTGGGTAAGGAATAATTGATGCCCCTACACCTAAAATTGCAGATGGAAATATTTCTACGTGTGTGTGTGTATTTTCAATCTTTTTTGGGTCGATAGATACATAACAATTCTCTTCTTCATTAGCGTCGATCAATTCAATAATACCCATATAAAGCAGATCAGTCCACGAAAGGAACTTTTTAGATATCTTCTCAATTATTTCGTCACTCATTAATGCTCTTCCATCTTTGACTACCGCTAATGGCCTTAATACACGGCCTGCATTACAACTTATATACAATCTCTTAGTCGCATTGTCATTCAGTGAGCTATAAAAGTAAATTCCAATGTGAGGATGAATTTTTCCGGATCTTCTCATAGTCCTAAGTGTATTCGCAAGTTGTTGTCCATCCTCCACATAGCCGATTAATCTACCATCCACAAACATTCTGGTACCAATAGTTCTCAACCTCTCGTTTGCTTCATTAACATGTTCAACCCCAAATTCATATAACTTTTCGATTATTTCTGCAGAAGATACGCTGACCGAAATGACTGCTGAAAGTGCAAGGTTCTTTACTAAGCCACAATTTGAGCCCTCAGGTGTTTCTGCAGGACAGATTCTGCCAAAGTGTGTTGCATGTAAATCTCTAGCTTCGAAATTAGGCTGACTCCTACTCAATGGTGATTGTACCCTGCGAAGGTGGCTGATGGTAGACATGTAATTTATCCTATCAAGTAGTTGGGTAACACCCACTCTTCCTCGACCCCAGTTTCCTGTAGCGATAGCGTTATTCAGTTTATCGGAGATAATTCCCGGTCTAACCGCAGCTGCTACTGCATTTATACCGCGTTTTTGACCGGATCTTTCCAGCTGATATTTCATATCCCTAATTAGATTCCGGAATGCAGTTCTGAATAGATCTGCTAACATTTGCCCAGCAAATTTTATAACTTTATTACCGTAGTGATCCTTATCGTCTGAGTCTATCCAACCCATTTTTAACTCAATAAGCTTGCTTGCAGCCTCTCCCAAGAATAGTGCTTTCTCATGTCTGTTATCAGGATTCTTTCCCAGGTGCGGTAACAAACCCCAATCAAGTAAAGTTTCAGCCCGTTTAATTTGGAATTCTTCTAGCATACCAGGAGCAATTCTCTTGCTAATGTATATTATGGCATCCCTGCTCGTTATAATGTCTCCGGCCTTTTCAAAAGATGGTTCTAATTCATCTTGTATCGAGCCATTTAATGACACAGCATTTGCAATATCCTTATCCGACTCCAAACCGAGGGCTCTGACAAGAGTAATCATGGGAATATCTACTGGCGATCCGGGTATTTTTGCAACTATAGCCCCATCTGACCTCATAATTAACTCAAGTTTAGCTCGGTATCCTACTATTGAAGAATATACTTTTGCTTTATAGAGCATAGCGCCAGTTGTTTCTTCAGAATCTACAATGATCTTGTTATATGAGAGATCCTCAAGTCCTACAATCACACGCTCTGAACCATTAATTACAAAGTACCCTCCTGGGTCTTTAGGATCTTCTCCAAGTTCGACTAGTTTTGGTTCAGTTGAATTGTGTAAAATACAAGCGTTAGACTTAACCATCACGGGCATGTCACCTATATGGATAAATCTAGATTCCAAGATCTTGCCATCTTCTACGATGCTGCATTCTAACATTACTGGCGAGGCATATGTAAGGTTTCGAAGTCTTGCCTCCATGGGAGCAACATGTGTTATGGAACCGTCCAGCTCCATTATCCTTGGCTGCTGAAGTTTTATCTTTCCAAGTTTTATTTTATAAGGATATTCAGCAGTTTCAATTTCAATCTCTCCTACCTCATCTATAATACTTTGAAGGCCACGCTCCATAAATTCATTGTAAGAATTCAAATGTTGCCTTGCGACTCCATCTCTTCTTAAAATATCGTTAATAACAGGCCACAAATCACAGAGTCACCTCTAAAACCAACTCAACCTTGTACAACGTAGCGGTAATATACACTTTCACCTGCTGTAGGACTCCTTCTAGTTATTTTTATTATATCCCCTGGTCTTACCTCAAGGTCTTCAAGAGCCTTGTCACTCATTAATATGTAAGGAAGTTGACTAGGTTTTGCACTATATCTTTTTAGAATGTCTTCTCCTTCATTTCTTGGTAAGATCTCGTGTTTTGGCTGATAGGTATGATCTGTAATTTTTATTACTTTCTTTTCAGATGACAATTTGTTATATAACCTTCCTTCTAGTTTTTGCGATAGTGAAGAATACCTTAGGTATAAATAAATTTCCAAGCAAGTTCAAATGTAAACTTATTGAATAGAACAAAGAGCACATATAAGCATTTTGACTGCCAGACAAAGTCATATAGTATTGAGATGTAGCTCATAATACTGTCATCAATAACTAAAAAGTGTAAAGAATTTTATTTCATGACCAAAAAGGAAATATAGCACCTAAGACTTTGTAACAGAAATGAACAACAACTCTTGCTTATTAATTCTATTGTTAACATCTATTATCCTTATTGGCGCCAATTTACCGGTAGGATTAAGCTACGCACAAAATAATCAGAGTAGTGGTGGTGGCGGTGGTAACACGTACAATCTGACAGTTTCTGGCAAAAGCTATCCAGTAAAATATAACATTACCGGAGGCAAACTTAACAATATGACTGTTAATACTAACAAAGGAGCGCTTCTTGTAGAGATATCTTCACAATCCAATGGAAATTTGACAATTGAACTACCGCGGAACGTTCTAGATTCCAAAAAACCTGGCGGCACTGATGAACAATTTGTAATATTACAAGACGGACAAAATTCAGATTTTGAAGAGAAATCAAATAATAATCAAACAAGAACGTTGGCTACTAACTTTGATAAAGGCACTCAGGAAATAGAGATTGATGGAACAAGGGTTTTGCCTATTACAAGTATTCCATCAACAGCTAAGAGCCCATCAACAGCTAAGAGCCCATCAACTACGATAACAGTGCAAGGCAACAAAACAACTGTGGTAACCGGATTAAGCGCACCGCCAAAATCAACTCAGTCTACAGGTGCCGGTCCCGGTAACACTAGTGCTCCTTCCTCTTCCAAGTCTCCTTCTAACAGCACATATAATCTGAAGGTGGATAGTAAAAAAACAGTTCCAATAAAATATCAAATTATTGGAAATGGTAACAAACTTAATAGCATTACCGCACAGAAGGATAACACTACTCTATTAGCAAGTATTTCTTCACAATCAGACGGAAAACTAATAATTGAACTACCACGGAACGTAATTGACTCCAAAAAGATAGGTAATAA
>JBKPEX010000153.1:0-1553 GCA_046728625.1 Thermoproteota archaeon | reverse complement strand
TCCAATATTTTTATCAATTGCTTCTTCTATTTTGTGGCTATCTATATAGGGAACAAATTTGACACCTTCTAATAATGGCATGAAAAATTTTCTATATTTCTCACCATGAGTTACTGAGAGGGCTCCGAATGTCTTGCCATGATATCCGCCATTCATTGAAATAACTCCAGGTTTACCAGTATATCTACGGGCGAATTTCAATGCAGCTTCAACTGCTTCAGCTCCACTATTGCTAAAAAATACATTGGACAATCCCTGTGGGGCCATGTTTACGATTTTTTGTAGAAATTTTAGCCTGGATTCATTATATACTGACATATGACATACTATGAGTTTCTCAACTTGGTTTTTTACAGCTTGCACAACTCTTGTATTGCAATGTCCAACAAGTGCTACCCCATATCCAGCCATACAATCAATATACTCCTTATCTGAAGTATCCCAAACTCTAGCATTTTTACCGCGAGTTATGTTTATAGGAAATCTTTGATACAGGTTAGATAAGTACTGATCTTCTCCATTCATTTGTATGTGATCACCGTGCAGTTATGATGTAATATAGCCGAAGAAATAGGATTCTCCCTCTGACCAGTTGAAATTATTGCCTCTTTCACTCCCATTTCCAAGGCCTCAACACAAGCAAGAACTTTCTTTTCCATCCCAAATCCTATTTTTGGTAGAACTACTTTTGCTTCATCAACAGTCAATTTTGTAACTAGTTTTTGTTCTATCACTAAACCATCAACATTCGTAATAAATATCACTTTGTCCGCTCTAACTCCAGCTGCTATGTACGCAGCTGCCCTGTCTCCATCTACATTGAGAAAGTCAAATTCTTCGCTTAGAGCGATTGGAGAAATGACAGGAACATACCCTTCAATAGTAAGAGTATTCAACAATGAAGGATCGACTGAGCTTATTTTTCCAGTGTATCCTCCATCGATTGCCATCTTTCTGCCTTTATCATTTATTATGATGAGCTTTTTCTTACGTTCTGCTTTTAATATATACCCATCAATTCCTGTTAGGCCTACTGGTTTTAGGCCTTCACGTAAAAGCATGCTTACAATCATCTTGTTAATTTTACCCGACATTACCATTGTATATATTTCGGCAGTTTCCTTGTCAGTATACCTGCTTTTCACTCCTCCCGGAGATACTATGAATTTTTGCTCTTTACCAAGCTTGTTTGCAGTAGCAGTAACCTCTTTTCCACCTCCGTGTACAAGAATCAACTTATCCTTTTCAGATATCTTTTTAATGTCGTTGAGGGTACTTGAATTCAATTCATTTATTACACTGCCACCTATTTTAATCACTATCATACCGGCGTCAATGGAGTGTACTTTAATCCATCTGTCTCATCATACCTTAGCATTATATTCATATTTTGTATGGCAGACCCTGCAGCTCCCTTCATTAAGTTATCTGATGCTGAGAGAGCTACAATCCGCTGGTTGTATTCATCGATATCAAATCCTACGTCACAAAAGTTAGAACCAACCACAAATTTGGGATCTGGAAATTTATACAAGCCTTTCTTGTCACGAATA
>JBKPEX010000335.1:0-4447 GCA_046728625.1 Thermoproteota archaeon | reverse complement strand
GGTCTATATTCTGCCATTTTGTTTTGATCACTACCGATCAGCAATATAAACTTTGGTTCTCAATGACATATGTTACCAGATAATACCAGCACGCCCCAAAGATACGCATCTGTAGCTCATGACGATGATGACAATAATCTTGCGCCTTTGTGTGCCTCGCTATCTTTAAATATATATTGCTAGCATAAGCCAGAGTTAGATTATCTAATTTACATATTGTTGATGCTGTGATCCCTCGTCTGGTATTAGCCTTAGATTACTATATCTGGTCTCAAAAACCCAATGTTCCTATTGCATGCATTTAACCATACGAATCACCGTATATTTGCTGATTTATAACAGTACAACAAAATAATGCTTTAATTGTGTTCAAATGACCGCTTCGATAACCCTGATCCGCTAAAATCTTTGATGGCATTTCACATGTATAAATAACAAACTGGCATGATGACCTGTATATAGGTATCACAATGACTATCAAATAAAAACTGAGTATGAGGGTTTATAATTCGATAGTGTATAACGATTCCATTCTTGAAAATAGATGAATTCCTCTCTACACTACCACACAAGGTCTTGAGCGGAGAAGATGTTTCACTGCCTGATAACGTTATAATAAAAATATTAAATTTTTCAGAGCTTCAAAGGAATGAGGTGTTTTACCACCTTGGCTGTGGATTAAATAATGCTGTTAGAATTGCTGCTAAGCATTATAAGACAAAGAAATCAGTTGGAATTGAAATTAGAAAAACGCTTGCAACCAGGGCACGTAAAAAGCTCATAGGGTTAAAAAATTGCCAAATAATACATGATGATGTAAGAAGAGCGACTATCTCTGATGCCGATGTCCTGTTCTTCTGGTTTACAGATTCTAAAATTGTCCAATATATGATTAAGAGATTTGAGAAAGAACTAGACGATGGGAGTCGAATTATAACAATATGGTCCCCCCCCGATCTAATGTTACCAACAAAGGCGGAATTTCCATTTTTTATGTGCAAGAAGCCCTTTAGGTATGCCGAAAACATAGGAGATCAAATCAAAGCAATATATGGAAATACTTGCATAGATTTTACGGCAGCTTGGTTGCTTGCTGAGAAATATATCAAGACTTTAGAGGTGGTCCCAGGACAATATCATAGGTTTGTAAATATTTTACAAAGCATGGTGATTTGGATAAACGCGTGGAAAAGTGGAGTCAGTTGTGAAAAGGAAATTCCACCTCCTGTTCAAGCTTATGTCGGGATTCTGAGAACCTTCTTTAATATTGATCTTTCTGACATGATATCACAAGATCCCCCATAATAAAAAGAACTATCTTAGCCAAATTTTTTCGTAAAATTGTTCTGAAATTCTCATCTCCGAAACTTTATAAATTGTTCGTCGCGCTATGCTGAATATGCAAGATATTGCTTGTTATCTTCAACCGCATTTAACAATAATGGGAGATAAAGATGCGCCATGAATATAATTTTTCGAAATCACCTACATTACTTAGATTCCATAACCAGTAAAAATGATTGTCCAGCATCTTCACTTGAATTAATGGGCAAACCACTAATAGTAAGAAATATAAAAATTCTGGAAGAATTTTTTAATATAGACACGATCATGCTTCCATCAGAATTTAGCTCTACATCTGATCTAATTCAAGAAAACTTTCCATCAATTAATCTTAAGGAATTCTCTGATGAAACCAAGAACGTTCCTGCTGATCCCTCCCGGAGTACTGGTGGTGTCACTAAAGATGACAATTCTCCTATAAAAACAAGAAAAACAACGCCGCAAGCAGAGGGACCTACTAGTGTTAATAGTGAATCCTCGTTTTCAGATGGTAATAGTATTATTAAAAATATTGCACTTAATAGAAGTGACGGCTTTTTTGAAATTCCATTAAATGCAGTTTTGTGGCGCTCACAAGCAGCTGACAATCTTTTGATTGATTCTGTCGTGTATCCATGGGATTTTTTAGATATAGCCCAAAAAGTCATGTATGAAGAAGTAAAATGCACTGTTATCTCGCCAAATGCAACTGTCGCAAAATCATGTGTAGTTGAGGGCCCTTGTGTAATAGAAGATAATGTGACAATCGATGATTTTTGTAAAATAAAAGGTCCCACCTACATAGGTAATCATAGTTTTATTGGGATGACCTCCCTTATCCGAAATTGCATGTTTGGCGATAATACGCGCATAGGATTTAACTGTGAAATAGGAAAGTCATATTTTGTGGGTCATGCTAAGATTGCACATCAGAATGTGATACTTGATAGTCTGATTGGAAAAAATGTATGGTTTGGTGGGTACTCGGGAACAGCGAATGTTCTCCTAACCAGAAAGAACATAAGATATGACAAAGGAGATGGTGTTCTAATAGATACCAAAATTGATCACTTTGGGGCCGTGGTCGGCAATAACTGCGCTATTGGTGCATCAGTTATAATTCTTCCTGGCAGACATATTAATCCCAATACGACAATCCAAGCGGGGACTATAGTGGGGAAAAAAGAAGAATAAAAAAGCATTGTGGAAACTAAGTTCTTAGATGGGATTGTCCATTAATTGAATAATACAATCTTACGATTCGATCATTTGGGTGACGTGCTACAAACATATATAATTCAACGTCAGAATCTTCTATTTGAGAGAAGTGTTTTCTAGTATCTTGAATATTATTGTACCACTATTAGTGTTTACTTTTATTGTACTTTTCGCGATTTACTATTATGCTTCTTTTTCCACAGCGAGCGCATACGTGCCAATACTGCGCTTTTCGAAACAAGACTCGTTGCCTCAAATCAAAGACCCTCACTTGAAATTAGAAATAATAGCTAATGGATTAAAGCTACCTACTAGCATCGCCTTTTTGGGACCTGATGACATGTTAGTATTGGAGAAAGACAATGGCACTGTAAAAAGGATCGTGAATGGCAAGATGCTATCGCAACCGTTGCTTGACGTTAATGTCGCCACACAAATAGAAAGATGTATGTGCGGGATTGCGATATCAAGGAATGATCTTAATAGAACTTATGTTTTCTTGTATTATACGGAAGCCGATGGAATAGATGGTGGACCTGCTATCGGCAATCGTCTTTACAGATATGAGATGATTGATAACAACAAACTCACAAATCCAGTGCTACTTCTGAACTTACCTGCTCTTCCCGGACCTCGTCATAATGGAGGGGCTATTATAATAGGGCCAGATAATGATTTGTACGTGCCCATTGGGGATGTTGATGGTCACAGAACCCAGTCGGAGAATTTTAACAACGGTCCTCCAGTGGACGGTACTGGAGGCATACTCAGAATTAATCAGGATGGCAGCCCCTTATCAGATAACCCACTTGGAAATACATACCCATTAGATTTGTATTATGCTTATGGAATAAGGAACAGCTTTGGTATAGATTTTGACCCTATTACAGGGGAGCTTTGGGATACAGAAAATGGACCCGGATATGGTGATGAAATAAATCTTGTCCAGCCGGGATTTAATAGCGGGTGGGGCAAAATACAGGGGTTGTTTACAAGAGATCAGTACAATAAAAACAATCATGTCTATGGAGCAGACGACTCGCAATCAATAACACAATCGCCCAAACTGACATCCATTCCCAAGGATTTGGTGGATTTTGCAGGGAAAGGCGTATACAGTCCACCCAAATTTACATGGAACCACACTGTCGGTCCCACCGGAATAAAATTTTTCAATTCTAATAAATTTGGACCAGAATATGAAAATGCTCTCTTTGTAGGAGATGTTCACAATGGGAACCTCTATCTATTCCACCTAAATAGCAATAGGACAATGTTAGCTCTTCCCACGACATTACAGGACAAAATAGCGAATAATCTTGCAGACGTTCAACAAATAATTTTTGGAAAAGGGTTTGGTGGTATATCCGACTTAGAGGTGGGTCCTGACGGGAACCTCTATGTGGTTTCCATTGGCCAGGGAAGAATATTCAAGATAGTTTCTAATAGTGAAGGCGAGAGATAAGGGCCCATGGGTATATCTTTCTTTCAGAAACCCGTGCTGGATACACATATCAAACCATCATATGGAAATGAGATATATGCATTTGTTCACAGTACTCACAAATATACTAAGTCAACCACGCCATCAGAATATCCCTCTGCGTGAAATATGTGATAAATTAAATTAAACCTTAAGCGACAAAACATAATTGTTTTCAAAAATTGTCGCTAAATTTTCTGTTTTTTTCATTCATCTGCTCTTGTATAGAGGGAGTCTTCTTTTTATGTGTGTGTTCATTCTTATGAGTTCTGTAATCTACTTTCTTGTCGTGTTCTTCCCTCACATGATGTAATCTATCTTTTTCATGAATGAATTGTTTTCCACAACCATCGCATTTTACGATCACATGATGGTGGATATGCCTAGCATGTTCAACTAATTCCTCATAATGTGAAAACTTTT
>JBKPEX010000150.1:0-1330 GCA_046728625.1 Thermoproteota archaeon | reverse complement strand
TCCAATCATGTTTTTTCATTACTATAATCAGACCCTTTTAGATTCTAGATTATTTTTCTCCTTACTTGGGCATTAATCTCCTGTTATTAGAATAGTCTAAACAAAGCTCATAGCATCATTCATTCATTACAATAGCATTAGTAAGTAATTCTAGTTTCATAGGAAAGCATTTCTTTACAATAGATAACGTTATAATCATTTAGCTTTTTACTGTCTGCTTTATTATGTTAGAAAAGGAAAGATGAATATATCTGATTTATAATTTCTCATAAGACCTATTATTAAAATTATCCAATTTCCTACGTAAAAGGAAGGCAGCTATTGATGTTCCAACAAAAGTGGCAGACCAGTAAAGCCAAAGGTTACCCAACACACCTGACAGCAAAGCAGGAGCTAAAGAACGAGCTGGATTCATAGAAGCGCCAGAAATAAAAGATAAGAAGAGTATGTCTAAACATACTATTCCTCCTATTGCAACTCTACCAAATCCTCTCAATCCTTTAGTATAAACAACTGCAAGTATTACTGCCATCAATAAGAAAGAAGCTAA
This sequence comes from Thermoproteota archaeon, assembly GCA_046728625.1. Lineage (GTDB taxonomy): Archaea > Thermoproteota > Nitrososphaeria > Nitrososphaerales > Nitrososphaeraceae > DASQQB01. The sequence continues at coordinate 780 of JBKPEX010000150.1, read as the reverse complement.
AACCTCTACTACAAATATCAGAGGTACAGGATATGCATAGTTTGGAGAATTGGCACCAAGATTCGCATTAGTGCCTATCAAAAATTTCACAAATAGACTGCCAAGTAAAGCTCCGGTAATTTCTGCTAACAGGTAGTATAATAGCTGTACCTTTGTGATATGTCTTGTAATTAAGAAACCCAGTGTAACAGCAGGATTAAAGTGCGCCATAGATATTTTTCCAAAAAGATAAACAGCTATGACAACACCAAGAAATGGAGCAAACGCAATAAATGGAATACCTAATATTCCATTCATTTTAGCATCCATTACGACTGATCCAGTAGCAAATACTACTACAATAAAAGTACCTACAACTTCAGCTATAAACTTTCGCTGATTAAAGCTTAATCTGTGAACTACTTTTAACAAGACCTGCTGCAAGTTGTTTTACCCTTTGTTCAATATCATGTCTGATCTCTCTTACTCTCTCTAACGATTTTCCTTTAGGATTCTCTATTCCCCATTCAAGTAGGTTATGAATGACTAATGTAGGGATGCTTCTTTGTCCATGCATCCCATATTTACTCTTACATCAGCGTTTCTAATCATATCCTCTGTGAGTATTTTGGACTTTTGTTTGCTTATGTCTAAGCCCACTTCCTTCATCACTTGTATTACTGCTGGATTAATTTCTCCTGCTGGTCTTGTTCCTGCACTGATAGTTATATAACCCTTGGGTGCGAATTTTCTAAAGAAAGCTTCGGCTATCTGGCTCCTACCTGCATTTTCTACACATAC
>JBKPEX010000339.1:0-9320 GCA_046728625.1 Thermoproteota archaeon | reverse complement strand
ATGTAATAATGTAATACGAGTACAATATGGTGCAGCTGGTCCTAACACACCAAGTATAGACCAGAGCGGTGTATTCTATCCAATTGTTAACAACGTTGATAGCGTTGATCGTGTCACATGTCCTACACAATGGCTTCGTGTAAGCGGCCGAAATGCAATATTACATCCTACGACAAGGGAATTGAATTCAACGATTACTACATTCCCTATCTCTGAGTAATAGACTCTTCTTAAGATTTCTAACACATAGCTATTTATCATTAATTTCAATGTTCTTTACTAGCCTAGATATGTTCCGGGTCAACACATCAACATGTCTGTGTTCTACGACTCAAAATACTGACTATATTGTGGAGATTTTTTCTGCAAAGGCGGGAGCGGTTTTTGCAAACAACAACCTTTTATTTGATATCAAAAGTTCAGAATGTCTCAGACGATTTGATGCATTGCAATTAATGGGTCTGATTGTGGATATTGTCATTATATTGAATTCCTTGTACAAATTTGTTACAAAATCAGAGTTTGAATTTGATAATAAGGCAGTGCATCCAATACTGCTTAATCTTCTAAACTCTCCAGCTAATGCTGTTTGTTCGGCAAACCCGAAATCGTCTTTTGTATAGTCTCTAAAGTAACTGGTTTTATTTAAGGGAAAATATGGAGGATCAAGATAAACAAAGTCACCGTCTTGACATTTAGCCGTTACGTTGTGATAATAATCACAAATTATCTCTGCGTCTGCTCTTTGCAAAATTTCAGAAAAAGCCTCTAGTTTTTTACGATTACAAATTGTAGGTCTAGCATAAGTTCCATGTGGAACATTGAATGAACCTGACCGATTTACCCTATATAGACCATTGTAACATGTCTTATTTAAGAAAAGTAGCCTTGCTCCGATCTCCAGATTATTTTGGGGTGAATAAACATCCCGCATATAATAATAATAGTCCTTAGGGTTTTTGTAATAATTTGATTGATGTATCTCTAAAATATCAATAAAATCACGAACATTATCTCTAACACATTTATAGACATTTATCAGGTCATTGTTGGAGTCCGATAGTACCGCTTTAAACCTAGGCTTCTGCTGGGCCAGATGAAGGAATAAAGCTCCGCTTCCAAGAAAAGGTTCATAGTAACGATCTATAATTTCTGGCGTAAATCTGCTTAAAAAACGAACAATCCTTCTTTTCCCTCCTGCCCATTTTAGAATAGAAGTTACGTCATCTTTCTCCAAAAGTCACATACTTTGAGACAAAACTGCTTAAAAACCCTCGTCTGTAAAGCAATAGAAGATGTATAGGTGTTATTTTACTGAAACTTTTTAACGACTGGCTAAACCAAGAACTGAAATTATCAATTTTCATTGTTTTGAAGCAGGGATAGAGTATCAATGTCAACCTACTGATCAATAAAATAATAAACCCATTCTAATTTCAACAAAATCGCAAACCTTATTTATCTGATTAAAAATTTTAAATACATCCTTGACAAACTGATATACTTGTTATGCCAGTAGCCTATGTTTTAATAAATTGTGACCTCGGCTCTGAGGAGGAGATTTTAAGCCAACTAAAGCAATTGCCTGAAATTATAGAGGTTAGTGGAGTATACGGCGTTTATGACATTATACTAAAGATCAAATCGGATACCATGGACAAGCTAAGAGAAACTATTACCTGGCATGTAAGGAGGATCGATAAAGTAAGATCGACTTTGACCATGATAGTAATAGAAGGTCAAGGTAAAAAGGACTTAAGAAGTTCAGAATAATCATGCATTGATATACTATCTCACTTACGCTTGTTTACTGCCTTACTTAGCTATTGCATAAAGCATACACAGATGCAATATATAATATACATATAGCTTATTCTAACTGTTATTTAACGCACCTCTAATGTGCCCTACGATGGTCTGTGCCTCCTCTTGACTATTAAAGAAATGAGGAGAAGCCCTTACGACCTTCTTTTCGTATCCTATTTCCCTTTGAGCAAGAGTAATTTCATAACGTTTAAGGTTATCTACGATAGTTTTGGCATCTACTTTTGGAGAGGAAAAGGAGACAATTGATGTTCGTGAGTTTTGATCTTCCGGCCCATGTATTTTTATAGCTGGTATTTTTGCGAGTTCATCGATTATAACTTTTGCTACTCTTATATTCTTTTTACGAATATTAGAAATACCCAAACGCAAGATATACCGTAACGAAGATTCCATACCTGCTATTCCAGGATAATTTCTAAAACCCGCCTCAAATCTTTTAGGCAGTGGACCATAAATAATATCTTCTTTATCAGGTATTATAGCTGATGATTCCCCACCAATATTCTGTGGAGTTAATGCCTCAGCTGATTTCCTGTTGCAATAAAATACCCCTATTCCTAAGGGTCCGCAAATCCATTTAAACCCAGGAAAGGCCATAAAGTCACATTGTGTTTTCTTTACATCTACTTCAATGGAACCCACTGTTTGAGCTGCGTCTATGCAGTATAAAATGTTGTTTTCTCTTGCTATTTCGCCAACCTCCTCAACTGGCATTATTGCACCATTATTATAAAGAGCGTGACTAAGAGTAATCAGTTTTGTATTTGTTTGCTCCTTTAGATATCTATCCAGGTCACCAAGCTCAAAGTACCCATTTTCATTTATATCCAATTCACATATCTTTACGCCTTTTCTTGTAGACAGATGGAGCCAAGGCATGTAGTTGGCATAATGTTCATTAGAGCCTCCTCTGATAATAACAGAGTCACCTTTTTTCCATTGAATACCATTTGAAATATAATTAAGACCTTCGGTGGTACTCTGAGTAAAAATAATTTCATCAGGCTCACAATTTATTAAATAAGAAAGGTGAGTTCTCAGCTGGTTGGTTAACGATAACACATATTGTTCTATTGAGTCAGATGTAGGTCCTTGTTCTGAGCAATTTAGCATGAAATCAGTCATTGCTTTAATAGTTGAAAGTGGTGTGAGGCCAATTGCACCATTATTCATGTAAATTTTATTCCGTAATAGTGGAAAATCCCTACGGATCGATTCATATTCTATATTATAATCCGTTATATTCTTCCTCCATTAACATATAATAGACAAGGTGGACATGAGCTACTATAATAACAGTCTGTTAAGTAATATTGGTCTGAATACCTTAACGTTTACTGATCCCTATGCCAAACTTTGTTTTAATTCGATGATGATATCACAATATTATCATAACTGTCAACAACAAAAAAAAAAAATAATTTATATCGATTTGGATACAACATTTACCGCCTATCTACGTGCAAGGCTGTTATCATTGGTTAAGAATACAACATCAGACGGAAAAGATGCAGGTATTGTCTGCGCTTATTTACCTACTGAAGGAACGTTTGAATTAATACTAAAACATGTTATCTATTCTATGTCAGATTCCTTAATGGTCATTTTTGATTCAGTTAATAGCTTTTATAATATGTATCACAACAAAATATTCAATATTGATTCATCAGAACGTGGAAGAATTGGTAGGTTAAACCACCTTCTTTCAATATTTCTTATGTTGCTTGTGAAGCACGGTATTCATCTCGATATCCCTGTACTAGCAACTAGTATGATTCGTTATAAGATGAAAGACGGCGAATGGAAGATGTCACTTACCAGTAAAAGGATTTTGCAAAAGAATAGTGTGGTCAATTTGTATGTGGAGATCCTCAATAATAATAACCTCTCAGTCAAGCTAACGCAGCATCCTAGTATTATAACTCCTCAAACATTTATTTTTAATAATGAGGCGATCAAAGTTTGATGTCAACTAATCTGAAACCAAGGATTAAAGCTATTCCTATAACAGCAAAACCTGCCGCTAGTAATCCTCCTTGGCTTTTTGAATTTGCTGCTTTTCCGGATCTATGAAGCAGGAAGGCTCCGGACATTCCAATAAATAGGATCATCACCGTAACAATGGTTTCGCCTATAGTTTGAACGCTTCTGGAAGGTATAATGAACGCTCTAGTATTTTTACCTGACGTTTCAATTATTGAATTAAATAACCCAGATCCTAACGCAAAAAAAAAGACAATGTATATAATGGCTACTATTAAAGCTATTTTAGAAGTATCATATAACATCAGATAGATTAAAATTAAAAGTCTAAATAAGTTTATCTGATAAGGGCTCGCTTGGATATTGACTATTCTTCTTTTTTAGTTTTCCCGTAACATCAAACAATCTTATAATTGCGGGCTTGCTTGTCGCGCATACTCTATAAATCAAGTGGTGATGGGGCTTCCTGCAAAAGGAACTTGATCCATTGATATCTTTCTTTATATTCCTACTGAATTTGTATTATTATTTTATAGCCTAATGGCTTAAGCTAGAGGTAGTCAGAAAACAAAATGAGCCAGCTCAGTAGTAAGAAAGATTTACAGAATCAAAAGGTGATTAGAATTTATTCTTACTCTAACTAGATAGAATCTCGTATTTTCATCCTATCAGAGACTGTGCTGATATCCCACATTTGGTCATGATTCGTTCCAATTTCGCTTTCTCCTTTTGATGGTCTAAGACTCATCCCAATGGATGATGAATCTGTGATTTTTACCGTTCCATCTTCGATTAATTGATTGGCAATCATAGCCGCTATTGGCAAGGCTCCTGTAGCACCTGGAGAATTATAATTTAGAACGTGTAAAGAATTATCATTCTTTATAATCATTGTATCGGGAACAAATTTTCCATCTTTATCTATTAGTATTGATCGAATACCGATTGTTCCCCGTGTAATAAACATTGATGGCTCGATTTCTGGCAAAAATTCTCTTGCTCGGTTTATCATGGCGGTTTTAGAAAGAAAACTTTTAATTTCATTGCTTGCTAGGGAGATAAATTCTTTATCTATCAAGAATCTGTGAGCCCTAATCATCTTAGATGATTCAAAAATTTTAGGTATTAAGAACTTAAGATTTTTGCCCCAGTTATATGCATAAGGACTGAATACAGGAACTGCATTCGGACCTATTTCGCGCCTTCCGTCCACACGAACTATCCAATGGGGATCGAGAAAAGGATAATCTGGATATTTTGGGACGGAATAAATGCTTAGTTGTGTCAGATCATGGTATTCTGGCGGTGCCTGCCAGTATTCTCCACGAAAATGTATGTCTGTATAGTTAGTAGCGACTCCAATACTATGCGCAATATCAACTGAATTTCCTCCAGCCGTATTAACTATATATTCAGCTGTAAATTCTCCTGCATTATTAGTATGAATTAGCCAACGTCCACTCTTACTACTCATTTTGGTTGCTTTATTACCCGTGACTATCTTGCATCCGAATCTTCTTGCATCTCCTATTAGCTGCTTAGTTATCGCCCCATAGTTTACAGAGGCATCCTTTGAACAATAGAGGCCTGCTAAACATTTTACATGCGGTTCAATGCTATACACTTGGGCTTTTCCTAAATTTTTTAATTCATTTTTTTGTAATCCGTTTGCGTAGCCCCACTTCAAGTGCAAATCGAGTATATCCAGTGCTTTGTCGTATGTGGCAACTTCTAACACCCCATCTTGTTTAAACGGTAGCGATCTCGCATTGCAATAATCTTTTAACATATCAAATCCAATAGAGGCAGCTTTTGCAAAAACTTGCTTTTTGGAAGGATCATAGAGAAAAGGAGCATGGACTTTGCCGGTATTTCTACTACTCGTATGACGGGCAACATCGTCCTCTTGTTCGACGAGCACTACTTTTTTTTCAGAGTTTTGCATAACATAGGACAAGAAATATGCAACACAGGTGCCCAAGATTCCTCCTCCAATAATTGCTATAGTGTAATTATCACGAGCACTCACTTGTACTCACTTGTATACAGTATTACTCTTTCGGTATATAATTTAGTTTTTAGATCTGCTAGACAATGGAACCTACTACATTTTATCTTCTGCAAGAAGCATTATCTTATAATTAAATTGCAGGATGATTAATAGATATAATGCAACAACACTAACAATAAAATAAGTGGATAGGTTTTTTAACAATTATAAAACATAATAATTAACTTGACCGCGTCTATACAAACGAATGAAAAAATTGATATAATAGATAAAAAGATTTTAAATGAAATTCAATGGGTATTCCCGTTAACGGAGAGGCCATTTCTTGAACTCTCCAAACACTCTGACCTTTCTGAGGAAGAAATCATACATAGAATTATACGTTTGAAGCAGATTGGCTTAATCAGGCAGATTAACGCCATATTTGACACAAGACGACTAGGGTATAAGAGTGCTCTTATTGCCTTTGCAGTCTATCCTGATAAACTGGACTATGTTGCAGGTGAGGTAAATAAACATCCAGGAGTCAGTCATAACTACGAGAGAAATCATGAATTTAATATGTGGTTTACGCTTGCTGTTCCGCCAAACGCTGATATGAAAATAGATTTAGATAAAATGGCTTCACTTGACGGTGTCATAAAATACAGGCTGTTGCCAACTGTCAAGCTTTACAAGATAGGCGTTAGACTAGACATGGTCAATAACGACCCACAGAAGCCTGAACCAACTGAGGAAGTAAAAAATTTAAATCCAGAGAAATTTAGTTTGAGCGATCATGACAAGGATTTCATTCGTCAATTACAAAAAGACCTTAAAATAATTCCCGAGCCGTTCAAAGAGATGTCAGAGGATCTAGGTATTACAACTTCAGAACTCTTTACAAAGGCAAAGGAATATGAGCGAATAGGTGTAATGCGACGATATGCTGCAATATTGCGTCATCGCGATGCAGGGTTTTCTGCAAATGGTATGATTGTATGGAAAGTGCCTGAGGCTAAAATTGATGAAACCGGGTTCAAACTTGCAGCTTTTCCCCAAGTAAGCCATTGCTATAGGAGACCTGTTTATCCCGACTGGCCGTTCAATTTATTTAGTATGGTTCATGCTCGCACAACAGAGGCAGCAGAAAAGATGGCGATAGAAATGTCAAGACATATTGGAGTTAAGGATTACAGTATTCTATTCAGCTCACGTGAGTTTAAAAAAGAGAGAGTGAAATACTTTCAGGAAAATAAAAACTAGACCCTGTTTTCCACTGCTCTACTTTTTTTGTTGATGTTATTATTATCTTAAGTGCATCATGATAATTTGGCTTCGTGAACCTTGATATTGTTTCCCTTAAGCACTAAGAGCTTGTGTGATATTTCCTGAATGTCATTGTTGTGATCATAACTTAGTGTTACTAGACCTATATTATTATCTGTAACTACTAATGACGGAATTAAAAAGCCTGACGGTTGTATAGTATCCCTCGATTCAATCCAGTCTGGGGGGATCCGTTCTTGTGTCTTTTGTTGTTTTTTTCTAAAACCAACAATAAATTTAAGTCTATTTATAAGATTTCGCCTGTTACTTTTTTTGTAGTGCTTTATTTTTTGGGACTTTTCTTGTAGATTAGCCCACCCGATTCTCAAAGTCTTTCTTGGTGAAAATAATTGGCTGAATCTCCCGAGAAACTCATTGATAAGGACTTCCTTTGATAAACTGGTTGTTTTTAAGGCACTGCTAGTAAGTTGTACTATAGGCATTTCCATTCTATGTATATTTTCTTCTTTTTTGTATTCCTTTTGTAATTGGATAAAATTAGCAATAACCGTAAAGCCGTAATGTACGTCACCAGATAAAAAGATGCATTTTCCCGGTGATATTGTAGTCAAAAGGAATGTGAGAAAGCGTACAAAGCCTTTCTCATTAGAAGACCATGTCTCCAAGTCCCATTTGTATACATTCGATTTACTCGCCAAGTATTCTTGTAATTGTTCTGCCTGCTCAAAGCCAAATACAGGAGTTGGTGATACTATGATGATTGGATCTCCTTTCTTGTAATAATTCTCTCTAAATGCAGCATTAGATAGAGCGTTTAAGCCTAAGTCGTTGATAAGGATAGGAGGCCCATTAATGCTATCGTACTGCCTCTGTGTTCGGGTATCAACAAAAATTGTAAGAGGATACGTAGGTACTGTAAACGTCCAACCGTGGAAATTCCAAAAAAAACTTTCAAATGATTTTCTATCCACATCATGTACGTTCCCATTTTTGTTTAAATATTCACAAATCCTAGCAATAAATTCCTCATTGTATAAACTTGGATCGTTTCCCCACGCTTGAAATGCCCAAAAAGCAAGAAAACCATTACTTACGATTTGCTGTCCACATTCACTTTTTTCGACTGCCTGACTCCATTCCTGGGTAATATTCCAGTCATCAGTAATTTCATGATCATCGAAAATCATATATGTAGGTATATTAGCCAAGACTCTTCGCACCGAAGGTAAAGCCTTGAGGGTTCTTTTCAGCTCTTCAATTTCTACAGAGTACTTCTTCTTATCTAATTTGTGATTGGTGTGACGAATGTCAGGAAATGATTTAGGCCAATTTTCAATATTCCATGATAGCAAATACATTGCTGCGAATTCACCCAAGCCGATCAAATGATTCGCTGCAGACTCCGAAGTAAATTTGGCATGTTTCTCTATGAATTCTTGACGCTCTCCTGGAATTATTTCAGTTAGTTTTTTGTTGGAACCCCATATTTTTTCTTCACGTCCAAGCAATTGAATACCAAACTTGGTCAAATACCCGAGAAGTGGTCCTGCTACATCATCAGCATAAATTTGATCTCCAATAAGGTAAAGAACACTTGGCCTTCTATCAAGGTCTTCAAATGAGGCAGCAATTATCTTATCTGCTATCGCTAAACAATCTTCTCCTTTTCCATGAAGTTTACGACACGATCCGTACATAACATTTAAAGAATTAAGATTATTCTTTTCCTGTATAAAGAAAGTCGGTAACAATATCACGTCATGATGATTTATGTGGTTGGTGTGTTTATTGTTATAGATGATGGCATCACTGCCATCTAATAGACCAAAATCTTTTAGCCTCTCCCTTTTTTTGACATTATCTTGAAGATAAGAAAATTCAACATCATATGCTAATAGTTCATTGGACGGAAAATGAGTATTAACGTTTGTATAAGTCGAATTGTTATTATTTGCGTTTGGTATGGTTTGAATGCTAGAAGTTGGTTTAGCAATTACAAGACCAACATACAAGTGCTCTCCAAGCCTTAGTAAATTGGAAGAACCCAATCCAATGGGTTCTGCTACTTTTTTATTTTTTTTATTCTCGCTCATGACATGCTTAGTATACTTCAGATCTGCTGCCCTAAAGATCTCGGCCCTAATGACTGCAGGCCTACTACAAGCAATCCAGATACATACCTGTTTTGGTTCTGCTCGCCTCAAGATTGGTCCAGCTAGTAAGGTGCATA
>JBKPEX010000372.1:0-4605 GCA_046728625.1 Thermoproteota archaeon | reverse complement strand
CAGAGGCATTAGAGCAAATTCCCATAACTCTTGCAAGAAACTCTGGTATGAACGCTGTTGACACTATGGCTAAATTGAGGTCAAAGTATGCGTTTTTATCTATTTCAAAATGTAATAATGGTATAGCTTTCTATGGAATAGATGCTGTCCAGATGAGTGTTCAGGATGTATTTGATCGAAGCATTGTTGATGCTTCAATCGTAAAGGAACAAGTTATCAAAGCTGCGGTAGAAGTTACTAACCTTTTGATACGCGTTGACGATGTCTTGATGGCAAAGCCGGTATTGTACACCCATACGCATAGTGACGGTACACAGCATTCGCATCGTGGTGGAGATAAAAAACACGATCACTACTTTGACAAATTGGGAAAGCAACAACGTCCAATGCATCATTATTATTAATCGTTATCAATTTAATTAGCAAGCCTCTTGATGTTAATTCGTATTCTCTTAGAGCTAAAGATTTCCGAAGTATAGTTTAGAGTCAGAAAAGAGATAATCGGTGCAATAGGAAACGCAGAGATTAACTTTAGAGGTTATATGTATATTTCATTGGATAGCCTAAAAGATATTGTTTGTATTCAGCTAGACAGTTCTTTTATCTATGCCTGTATAGCAAAGCCCATTACTTTCAGTACTACTCTATTCTTGTTAGACTAGTAAGATATAGAAATCGAATTGAATCGAATCAGCATTTAAAAGTCAATACAATAAATTTTATTGGATCTCGGCAAATTAAAAATGCAATACGACGTTTAGTTAATTGGCTAGTTGTTTTAGTTCTTTTTATTTTTATGCTCTTCCATATTATCGTGCTCTTTTACAACATTTTTCCGTGTAGCATAGGAATACCCAAATGATATGGCTATGATTGCCGCGGCTAGAATTGGACCAGTCAACTTGGGGAGAATCTCGGAATTAACAAGCGCTTCGTATGAAGCGATCACCGCAGAGACTATAGCAGCGCCGCTTAAAGCGTATGACATGTAACGAAATCCCTTTTTCTCAAATATCCTTGAAAATACTGAATTAAGCAATACGCTATCTATTGTATCAAGTGAGACCATACCGATTGCAAAAAAAGAAGCCAACAGCAGAGCCGCTTGAATACCTAAAGTTGCAGAAGCAAATGCAGATAGGGAAATTGCAGAAATTTGAGTGGCCGTATCAAAACCCAATCCAAAAACTACTCCAGTTATAATAGCAGATGCGGTTGGTCCTAACATTCCTATCCTCCCAATGAGCTTGCTAGCAAGAATTGTTGATCCTGTTTTTCCCCATTTTTTTATCGAGTATAAGTTTATTGTGCCTATCATACCTAGTACGACGGCTGCTATAATTCCTCCTAGAAACGAAATCTGGTTAACTTTTGTAACACTACCGATCATGTAAATGATGATAACCATTTCCGCAAGCACTGAAAGAATATGACCTACACTAAAGCCCGTGCCTATCCACTGAGCTTTTTTTGTAGTATTATGCAGCCTTACAAGATTATCAATTGCAACGATATGATCTACATCTAAGGCATGCCGAAATCCTAACAGTACCATTGTGGGAATTGAAAGGATAACAAATGTCCAAAGATCACCAGGGGAGAGGATATTCATTATCGAATTACTCTACCAGAGATATTCATTATTCCAACCTACAGGACCTGTAAGTGATGTAGCCAGTAATGCAAGAATACGCTAAACCAAATTAGGTAAGGGGATAGGCTGATGTAGTATGATTTCCATCTTGGCTAAGTTGTCAACTAGTGCATAAAATGTGATTCTTCTCAGGGTTTCCGGTACTCCTATCATTACTTCGTCAGTTGACAATATTTTCGATCCGCCGTCCTCGATCGTTTGTTTAGATCTATACTCACGAAGACAACCAACAACGTATGCACAAAAAAGGACAAGTGACTCATTTACGTTGAGCTTCAAATTTCTTCTGCTTTTTTCCTTAATGATTTGAACTGACTGATAAAATATTCTCTCGTCCGAGGAAGTAGGATATTGGAAGTCCATCGTAAAAGGAAAGGTATCTGGCTCTCCTCTTACAACGGCTCTTACGTTGATCATCCGCTCCTCTTGGGTGGTTTAGCTTTGGGGGCGTTACCAAAGTCATAGGTATGACCTTTTCCACGATAAAAGTTTGGCCTTACTGGATTACCATCGGTCTGACCCTTCTTTGTAAGTGATAGGCCAGCAAGGAGCTCAGTAATCAGTCTATTAGCTAAACCTGATGTTATTCCTCCATTGTAAGAGTTTTGATCGCTGACATCATAGTTTGGAGCTACCTCTACAATATCAAAACCAAACTTGTCCGGATCAAAGGATGTCGATAAAAGTCTCATCAGACGCATACCTTCTCTGGACGTTAAACCATTTGGCTCGGGCTCGCCGGTTCCAGGTGCGTATGCAGGGTCAAAAGTATCAATATCCCAGCTTATAAAAACACCATCAACATTATCATTAGCCCGGTCAGCGGCTTCCTTTGCAATTTGATCGATTCCTAATTCTTCCACATCTAGCATAGTGAACCATTGAAAGTCCTGATCCGCCATCCATTTGTACAAATCCGGTCCTGGCCAATATCCTCTTGGACCAATTAAAGTATAGTTTTTACCCTTAAGACAACCCAATTCCATGATCCTCCTGATATGTGCTCCATGATCATACTTGAAGCCACAAAGGCCTTGCGGTGCACAATCCGCATGAGTGTCGATGTGTATCATTCCAATATTCTTATGTTTCTTTGCGAACGCACGAACATTTGCAAATGTAATAGCATGATCGCCACCAAGCATGATAGGCATCGCGTCGATATCAAGCACCTCTTTTACCTTATCAGTCATTCGTGTAAGAGATTCTACGACATCTCCAGGAGAAACAACCACATCTCCATAATCAGCCACTTTAAAGACCCCAAATGGGTCAACCCCGGTCTCTATGTTAAAGTGTTCATATGGTGGGGAAGGAACAGTTGAAGCAGCACGAATTGCCCTCGGGCCGTAGCGAGCCCCTGGACGAATAGTAGTACCATAATCGAAGGGCTCACCTACAATAGCAACGTCCGGTCTCACTTTAGTTAATTCATTTCGATTTCTAAGCCACGGCAATTTAAGAAAAGTTGGTATGCCTACAAAAATTGGTTCATCATTTCCTTTGTAAGAATCACCGTAAAATTCCATTCCCATTAGGATTTCTCATTATTACTGTTTGTTGTTACTTTTAAATATTGCTAAGTAGAGGGTTATATAGAAAACTTAAATATATTGACGAAATACCAACGAATATGGATATTTCAGGTGTCATCGGGATGTTTGCTGCCATTCTAATTGCGAGTGCCGTATTCTTGTACATTGGAACAATCGGTTTAAAGGGTGACACAAAGAAAGAAGAAGTAAAACAGGATCAACCTTAAGAAAACAGAAAAAAAGGTACTACACATAGGTCCACAATTAGCTACACGTACTATGAATAACAATAAGAACTAAAATATCCCTCATACAGATACATTAGCTATGGTACTTAGCTGGTTCTTTAAAAATAATAAAAAGAAAAAGAATCAAGACAAAATGAGTAGAATCGAGTTAGCTGATGAGTGGGTCAAGTACGGCGAAGACATGGCAAACGCAAATAGACTTGAAGAAGCCCTAAAATGCTTTGACAACGCCTTACAGATCAACGCTCAGAATGAATTTGCTTGGGGAGACAGGGCTTTAGTATTAGACAGACAACAGAAAACAGAACTAGCTTTGAATTCTTTTTCAAGATCGATTGAAATTAACCCTGAGAACCCGATCACTTGGCTCAATAAAGGATTGACTCTAATTAAGGCAAAGAGACTAGCCGAATCAATTGAATGCTTTGATAAAGCTATCGAAAATAGAGGAGACTATGCTAAAGCATATTATAATAAAGGTAGAGCCTTGTCAATGATGGGTGAAGTTAACAAATCACAGGACTGCTTTGACAGGGCAAGAAAATTAGATCCGCTGCTTTATATGAAATTGAAGAGAATGAAATAATATCTTCTGATATGTCTATCATTCTGGGGCGAAACGTAAATAAAAGTTTGAAGTGCTTCTCTCGTTAAATTGTTTGGAAAAAAATATGGATGCGGTAATTGCGGTTCCGTATTCAAGGATAGAGAAGACCTGTTGGAACATGCAGAACAGGTGCATAACAAAAATACCACATATTTATGCATAACATGTGATGAATCATTTAATAATGAAGGCTCTTTCAAATTGCACATGGCTAGAGATCATAGAATATGATTCTTTTAGGAATAGCCAAGCGCTCGGACTACGTAATCATAATGTAGCATCTGTCTGATTATATGGCCCTGGCAAGCAAGTCTGGTCATCTTTTATTTTTTTAATAGTATGTGTGCCTGACGTACACTATCTTATTCGGACGCAGGATAGCGAAGCGAAATAAGAATAGACGCATAATTTATTTCCGCCGATTTGTTTATATATATAGCAAAATTATACTACGTGGTTAATGGCAGGTATTCCGATAAGTTATCCAATAACTGTCTTGGCGTTTGTCGCGGCTACAGCTGTAATAGGTGTGCTGGCAGTCAAACTTGTGAAAAAAAGCAG
>JBKPEX010000040.1:0-2719 GCA_046728625.1 Thermoproteota archaeon | reverse complement strand
CGATTATGGATATACTGACTATTACCCCTTATCTGTGAAATTAATTTATTTTTTTTGATCATATCGAGATTGGCCATCGCGGCTGTACATCCTAATGCATGACCAGTATAGGTGTGCCCGTGAAAGAGATGTTTTTTCTCTGGATAATCTCCGTTAAAGGCTTGATATATTTCGTATGTGGTAAGGGTCACTGCAAGTGGACTGTAGCCCGCAGATAGGGCCTTACCAAAGCAAGATATGTCAGGAATAGATCCTTGAGATAGGTATTCGATCATATTACCCAATCTACCAAACCCTGTTGCAATCTCATCAAGTATTAGTAGTACGTCGTATTTAGCACATAGTCTAGATATTTCTCTTTGATATTTTTGCGGATATATTCGCACTCCCCCAGCTATCTGAGCACCACTTTCCATGATCAATGCACTGCACTTGGACGCATTATTTTTTAATACATCCTCAGTTTTTTGTATGCAGATTTGTAGTTCTTTGTCAGAAGATTTATTTTTGTCGTCGATATTCACGGAAGGGGCTGGCACTCTGTGCACTTTTTTTAATAGAGGCTGATAGGCTTGGAAGTAGTCTCTAACGTAACCAACTGACATAGCTCCTACGGTATCTCCATGATAGCCGCCTTTTAGGGAAATGAAATTGGTCTTTTTTGAGGCGCCTTTATTCCTCCAGTACTGGAGCGCCATCTTCATGGCCACTTCTATTGCGGTAGAACCATTATCTGAATAAAATACCTTATCCATTCCTTTACAAATCTTCAATAGTAGTGCTGCCAGACTCGCAGATGGACCACTTGCTAAACCAAACAATGTAGAGTGTTGAAATTTTCTCATTTGCGAAATCATTTTGAGTGTTATTTCATTTTCTCCATGGCCCCATACATTGCACCACATGCTTGCTATTCCGTCAAGATATTTGTTCCCTCTATCGTCAACAAGATAGAAATTCTTAGCTGAGGTAATAACAGTGTTACGCATCTTTTGCCAATCCTCCATTTGCGTGTACGGGTGCCAGACAAAAAGCTTGTCCGCTTGAGATAGTTTCAATTTACTTAAATTGGTCATAAGTCATCTAAATAATATTCCTATGAATGGCGTATTTATAACAGGTACCGACACGGGGGTAGGAAAGACGACAATTGCCGCAGCGTTGGCTAGAGTACTATACAAGAAAGGCATAGATGTAGGGGTAATGAAACCATTCGCAACATCTGATTGTCGCTTTTCCGCTAATTACAGATCCAAAGATGTTGCCATATTAGCTGAAGCTGCAAATGTCAATGAGCCTGACGAAGAGATAAACCCTTTTTTTTATACAGTTCCCTCTGCTCCTTTTTTAGCATCTAAATTTTTAAATGCCCCGGAAGTCAACATCGACACTGCGTCCCGTTTCTTCCAGAGATTATCAGTTAAGCACGAATTTATGATTGTAGAGGGAATTGGAGGAATCCTGGTGCCCCTCACTAAGAATGAAAAAGTCGCCGATTTTGCAAAATTGTTAAACATACCGGTAATTATAGTGAGCAGCTCTAATGTGGGAACCATCAACCATACTTTGCTCACAACTGCAGCTTGCACAATGTATAATCTCGACGTAATAGGCATCGTGATCAATGAAGTCTCTCCTAAACTTGATAGCGGACAAGGTTTACTCAAGCGAACGATAGAGGAAACAAGTGGGATTAGGGTTTTATGCAATATGCCATTTGTTGACAATGATACCATCGATTATCACTCTGCTCTGATAGGCCAAAGGATGAACATCGAAGGGCTGTTAAAGTTGTCACGATGAAAGCAATCAATCGTTTTTGTTGGTTTCAAGGATTTGAGTGCTCGTACAACAATCAATAATTTGGTGGTCGTAAACTAAATAGGTTTATTAAATCTGGTTATCAATTCATTGCGTGCACAATAGAATTCTACTTGCTGTATCGTTACTTGCTGTCGCTTTACTCCTACTTTTAATTTATGGGTCAGACGTCGCTGCGGCCGCCTTGGCGGGACAAAAACAAGCAATGCCTGGACATGGTTTTATTCCCTTGAATGATGCGTGGAGAGGCATTATTTTTGGCATGGGAGCAGTCGTATTATCAATAATTGGATTTGTTGTCGCGAGAAATCAGCCATCAAATCTGGTCTCTTCGCTGTTGATTGTTAATGGTGGAGTAATAATTGCCGGGATGGTAATGTTGGCCATCCAGCCTGCTCCCTCCTCTGGAGGGTCCTCGGCTACAAGAACTATCGTCTCGACTGTAGTGGTGGGATTGTTATTGGTAAGTCTTGGGATATGGAAAATTAAGGGGGATAGAAAAAAAGCGAATATACAGAAAAAAGAAATTTAGAAAACTAAGGGATCAACACGAATGTATCATAGATACGATATAATGTTTATATGACACATGTATAATGGTCAGCTAATCTTGAACTGGTAGCAATAATGGAAGGAATCAATAGCAAATACAATATAGTTATATTGAGGCTTTCGGGAGGCCAATGGTCTAGTCCCGGTCCTCAACCTTTTCTGCCTTCACTATGGCCGCTCTAGTTCCTGGATACAGAACGTGGAGGCGCTAAGATACTTATTTATAGATACTGATTGGATCTCCACACAGTGAAGGCAATCATTTTAGCAGGAGGCCTAGGTAAGAGATTACGACCCCTAACAGATGAAAGGCCGAAACCTATGATTCACGTATTAAACGTTCCTA
>JBKPEX010000209.1:0-2731 GCA_046728625.1 Thermoproteota archaeon | reverse complement strand
GCAGAGATTCTATCAGTTTACAAAATATAGTTGTCGAGGCTAAGAAAGCAGAAGCACAAAGTTAACCAACAACTCGTATTTCAAAGACAACTTACTTTTCTTCTACCAAATAACTACTTCATCACTTGTTAATTTATATACTTACAAATGTATAGTAACTAACATCATGGTATTAAAAAATGCAAGGCTTGTTTGCGGTTTAATTAAATCAGATAAACGATTGCCCTATATAGTTGATGCAAGTGAAGACCAGTTATCGAGACGAAGACAGTATTATATAAATAGAATATCACAATTAGCGGATTTTAACCAAGCATTTGAATTAGTCAAATTAGCAGTTGAAGATAAATTCAAGATGCATAGGGCTGGACTAGGTTTGGTAATCCAGGGACTACCTACTAATGTAGGAGCTTATCATGTTCTTGGCTCAAACCTAATCATACTAAATAAAAGAATTTTAGATATAATAAAAGAACACAAGAATGCTGAGGAATATAATTCGTATTTATTTATGGTATTAGCACACGAGTATCTTCATAGCTTGGGGATTGTAGATGAGATCCATGTTAGAAAAATGACATATAGTTTAATTGCTTCGTTAGTTGGAGATGATCATATATCTGCCAAGATGGCAAGATATCAACCTTGGAATATATTCCCTGAACTAAATCTCTTTTATGATACTAGCTATGAACAAAAATTCGAGATCATAAAGAAATTCGACATGACAACTCAATCTTATATTGGATAAATTCATACTCATCAATCTATTTTGAGACGAATCTGAGAAGATTGGTACAGCACCCTACGGAGCCATATGATGTTGCTATCTGAATATAGTTTTTAATAATTCCGATCTGGACCAGAAGGAAATGGCCAATCATTGGTCTAGCGAGTCCAATCTAAATATTCGTGGAGATATGTGTTCTATATCTATAGAGAGCAAAGACCAGTTCAGATGATACCTAACAATCAGTACTCATGCAAGAATATACTAAATAACGTCGAGGCTTTGTGCCAACCAAAGATAAATTGAATTAATATTGTGACTCACTGATTAATTTAGTTATTAGGATCAGTGAAAATATTTGAGGGTCATAATGTTGAGGTATTGCGTGATAGCTATTTATCGTGTAATGGTGTTGTTGCTGCCTGGGTTCTCGGCACTAGTAAGATTGTTGATTAGTTTAGGTTCACCTATATGAGCAGATACTTCATAGGCTGCTATAAACGGGACTCCACCTAATGTCCTGAGTACTACAGAGCTGGCAACGAATGGAATAGAGGCTGAGAAATAGGGTGGTGCGGATCCTTTATAATCTGGCTTGATGACAGTCGGTGCTGACAATACGTATCCTGTATTTGGATGTATTGGATTTACAAGGAAGAGATCTCCAAATTTTTTCTTATCTATATCTGTTAATTTCTTATCGATATTGAGTCTATGCCCAAATAGTACTTCTACAGGCTTACTTGCTGAAAATGTCAAAATCTCAGTATAGTCTCTTCCATCTTGTCTATGCTACAAAATTATAGTTCTCTGGACTTTCAATTGTTCAGGCTGTCCTGGTTCCGAAGAGATTATTCCTCTATGGAGTATATCCTCTTTACTATTGGTATTATTGTTGTCACCATTAGGATAATTACTGGTAGCAGATCGCTGAATTAAAGCTACAGTACTTTCAAGAGGAGTAGCGGTACTTGATTTTTGGGTTTCAACTTTTGCCTGGGCATACAAGTGCATATTTGGAAGCAGCGGTATCATAGATAACCATACTACAATTAAGCTAAAAGAGAGTATTGGCAATACTTTTTCATTTGTTATCATATCTTACTTTCCATACGAGGATGATATTCTATTTAGTTGTTGCTAAATAAACAGTAAAAGTTAATTTATTCACTCTAACGTAATATGATATTGGTTAGCTTATCGATAATACAAAGAAGCAGGAAGTGGAACCTTTACCCAAAGTTAGGGGATTCTTAGAAAGCATTTCACGAAACAGCATAAAATCAAAAAGGTCATATTCTTCTGGATTAAATCCGTTTAACATAGGGTTTTGCTGCAAGTAATTACGCAGCAGTAACATAATAGCTATGTTCTATTGCTTTGTATAACTATTCATATTACTTTTTCAACTCATATAGTATGTCTATGAGCTACCCATCTTCCATGATTGCTAAAGCCCGAGGATGCTGTGAAAGGTACTCTTTAGACCATTGTATGTCGTCAAGCATTTTCCACGAGATACCTGAATCAATAGAGCAGAATATGCCACGGTTATTGGCAGCGTAGAAGGTACCTGCAATCTTTGGATTTGCTGCAAGGACAGAAATAAGCGTTCCAGTTGATTTTGGAAGGCCGTTTGATACTAGATTCCATTCCTCTTTATCATTGCTACTACTATCATCAGCATTTTCAACAATAGATGATATTCTTCTATAAACCATTGATTCAGCATTTTCAAGATAGTATGCTCTATTGGGTCCTTGTGATGCGGATACTATAACAGTCTTAGGATCACCTGAATCAACTGCAAGACTAAAAAGGTAATCATAGTCACCAAGTCCTGCCACGGACCTTTTCCAGGTTTTGCCATAATCATAACTTTCAAAATATCCATCACCAGCAGCAGAGTATAGGCGTCCGGGCATATCTTTGTGACTAGTTAGCATGTGAGTGTCGTATGGTCCTCCTTGTACTCTGTCTATCCAAGTTCTGCCGCCATCA
>JBKPEX010000113.1:0-12046 GCA_046728625.1 Thermoproteota archaeon | reverse complement strand
CCACCAATCGTTAAAACTTCTTTTTCCAGTATTACTTGCTTTTTGTCCAAATCCTTTTGGTAATGTCATAGTGACAACTATGATATGACTAGGGCTTTAAGAGTTTTATTATTGTATTGTTATTATGTAAAAATAATTATTGATATTTCAACAGCATATACATGATAAGCAGATAGCCTAATTCCGTATTGTGCATACCGTTTGTAATACACTATCAAATCTGAGTCCGTCCGTGACCTCAGAATCTAAGGTTCCATTAATCATAGAATGCTTGTTCATCATAATCCCTTTGTTTTTTGGAAAAATATATCATAATGCCTGTGACGGCCGTAAAAAGAACCAAATTAATAAAGATAACAGAGGCATCTACTCGTTGTCTTAGGATATATAATTTTACTATAGCATAAATCGAGAAGACAAACAAGAGTATTATACATACGGCAATACCCATCCGTAGTTTTGTTTTTTTGTGAATATGCAATGGACGTTTTAACTAGATTTAAGTCATATCCTTCCACTAGTTTCCTTCCTACCTCTTGAAGACTAATAATGACGCATAACTAGGGATATAAAAAGAACTTACAGTTAGATTACTCTTCTGAATATAATGCTACAGAAAGATGATATAAGTATAATATTGGAAAATGTTTTATTTTCTTGTGATTTCACAAAAAAACCAGCAAAGCCCACTTCTCCTGTTCTGATGCAAAGATCACATTCTTATATATTTCATAATTAATCTTGCAATACAGTGATATAACTTACCAAATATTACTCCTTGGGTATGTATTGCTAGTTGCAAATACAAAGGGTTTATTATTTTCATACTATTATGTTCATTGTGCCTGCCGCGTATGTATTAATTAATTGTGAGCTTGGCTCGGAAGAGGAAATTATAAATGAGCTTAAGAGTTTACCTGGCGTTATCGAAGTCAACGCATCGTACGGTGTATATGACATAATCGTGAAAATAGGCTCTGATACAATAGATAAACTAAGAGAAACTATAACGTGGCATATACGAAGGCTAGACAAAATTAAATCAACCTTAACACTAATTATTGTTGATGGTCAAAATGATAAGTGAATCATATACTAAGGAATCATATACTAAGGAATCATATACTAAGGAATAGTACACCCTCTGATTGCCTTCATACAAAGTTAGATCGCAACTAAGTTAACTAAATAAAGCGAAAAAATTGTCACCCTCATTCATACAAATAATCCAATCGAGGTGCACAAACTATATTGAATACATTATTCCACCTGACACAATTGGTACGAATTCTACGTTTGCAAGTTCCTTGATCCTAGCAATTATTGCATTAAACCATAAGCTGTCGATTCCTTGACTCCATATAGTAACCTTCTTGTAATTCCTCTGAACTCCTCCATAGAAAAATCCTTTACAGTCCTCTACTGTCATATTACAATACTTTTGACTCACCTCATCGATCACACCTTCTGCATCTGTAAGTAGGTACAGTATAGTTAAAGTAGGAAATGGTATAGTATTAGAAGCAGTTGAAGATACATCTTCAGCCATGATATATTTATCCCCATTTATAGGCTATTAATGTGCGATATATGTGGATTTCGAGTATATGAGCTAAAAAAGCTTTAAACTAGTACCAATTTGAACGATGTGGCTTTCCCGACATAGAGAAGTACATAATGTCCTTAAATTCATACAATCGTAAAAGTATGATTGAAAACTGCATTGTAGTGCTTTTCAATTGCATAAAGCCTATATGATCAATTTTTATAATATAGATTCATGAAATCTGAACAACTCTCTAGAAATATTCTGAATCTTGACCATAATATTAGATTTGCAGGAATAGTAGAAAAATCTGGACATTTATACGCTGGTATGATGAGAACTGGGATTGAGGAACACCTTAAGGGTAGAAATTCTGAACTGAGTTTAGCTCAATCTGCATACATTATCGATCTAAGAAAGATATTTGCCACAGAGCTTGGGCGTCTAAATTCAGTCATTTATGCATATGAAAAAGTAAAAATGGTAAGCATGCCAATCAAAGAACATATATTAGTATTTTCTATCGATGCCGTGGCTAATGCTGATTATATATTACAACTAGTCTCAGGCTACATAAAGTCTGTCGAACATGAGCTCTCGCTTTATCCGCCCTCCAACATTATAAGCAACGAAAAAAAGGAAATACTGAGAAATCTTTATGAATCCGGCATTAATGAGGATATGATTGCTGATCAACTCGACTTAGATGTCAGTACAGTCAAAATGTTAATGCAGGAAGAGCATTAGCTAATCACAATGATGTTACGCTACCCCACATATTAAGTTCCTTCATCCATATATATGTACATCGGGATTAGTTTGATGTATTCTAATCCTCTTCAAGTTTTTTTCTACTACTTCTGCTTCCTTTAGCAAAGAACTAATATCACATGACGCACCTGGAATTAGCCTAGTTATTGCTTCCGAGACAATGGCAGCAGCTCTGAAATCTGGTATATCTTTTACCACTTTAACTAACAAAACTATAATATCTAGATCTAATAATACTCCTTCATTTAATAATAATGCTGGAATTCCAGTCACGGACCCATCTGACATATGCTCAATTCCAACGTCCTCTAATCTTTTTATTGATCTCTTCGTGGTAGCTGCAGCACAGACAGCTGGATCAGGTAATTTTATAATATCATCAGTTCCTTCGTTTGATACTCCAGCAGCACTAATTATTAGTCTACATTCATTTTCTATAGCCCACTGTAAAATCACCTTTGATATGCTGTAATATAGCGATTGCTCAACATTCATCTCGGATACAAAAATAGCTAGTTTCAAATTCTCATTGGCATAAATTCTGGCTGGAAAATTCGGAAGAGTATTGTGGATCACCGATAATGCTGGAAATTCCGACGAATCCAATACTGCCACAAGTTCTGTTTTTAAAGAGTGGATAAAGCATTCTGATGCAATAGCGTTTGCTAGGCCACTGCTCGGGAACCCATCAATAACAGTCCCGCCTTTGATATTAATCTTTTTTAGATTGCGAATTTCTACGGGTTTGGACAATATATAGACCTGACTTATGATCATGTATGGTCATTAAAAGATTTTTAGTCGATTTGTTGGACAATGGCGTTCAATACATTCCTTTACTTGGATTGACATTTTCACGAATTAGCTTTGTATCAGATGACTAGTTTTATCTACCATAGTATTATTTTTCTAGTGTAGTCACTTCCCTTTATACATGCCCACACACCTCTAGATTTTTAATATCCAAATAATTTTTGTTTTTATTTGGACTATTAAATTGTCTTCCTTATTTGCTTGATAAGAACTATATATATTGTTCAACAAATATTTAAAATATTATTAAAGTTGTTTCTTGTTTGATCCCATTTATAGCGTCTTAACGTTTGGATAACTTTTTCTCTTTTGGGGATGTGAAGAAGGTCATTTACTCTTTTTGATATTGGTCCACTTAAAAATAGCGACTGTGCTGCTGCGGTTACATTGGACGTTTTCCTTCGAGTACTGGAGCTTTCAAAATCAATGATAGTAGAAGTATTTTCTCTCGACACAATTACGTGATGATTGATATGACTCAGTTCACCATGATCTAAACATGCCCTGTCCAGTTCATAGCAGTGTTCCAATATATTAACAATAAGATTCTGAACTTGATCGTGGGTGATTTTTTTCTGCCTGAACCAGTCAATTATACTTAGGCCATCTATAAACTGCATCAAAATAAAGTTCTTAGAAAATGCCAAAAGATATGGACCAATCCCAGCTGAATTTGCTATTTTATGTAAAGATGCCTCTCTTTTCATTGTCTTTCTGTTTGCATCAGTTCTTCTTATTTTAAGAGCACATATATTATTTCTGGCTTTGACCTTGATGACAAGGCTTACGCTGCCCTTGCCTATAATAGACATTCTTCCAATTTTTGTATGCCCATCTAGCAAGATCGAACTAATCCCAAGAGAATACATCTCGTTTATGCGCTTATCATATTCTCTCTTATCAATCTGCTGTGGATATGATATAATATTGGGAAGTAGTTCGGATGTAGATATATCGGCTTTATCTAAAAATAAAGGATTCGGTTTTAAGAAGTTCATTTATTGTATTCCTTAATGTCCCTTTTATTTTACTTTGTTCATCTCCACTATAAATCCGAATCGTATCTTGAATATCATCCATTAATCCTTTGGTTATTCCTATATTATTAATTTTTGTAGTCAACAACCAATTAACATAGCTCTTAGCAGATACAGCTTTTCGTCGAACTACAGTAGTAATCCGCATTTCTTTCCCATCTACCCACATAAGTAAAGAGTTTTTTTTATTTTTTACGATAAAACTTCTTGTTTCGTTTCTCCTAAATATTTCTGGCCCAACCTTTTCTGCATATGAAGATAATGTGATACATTCAAGTAAATATATAAAGGCGGCAGATTTCCCCGCTATATCAGTAACGCATCTATTACGCAGTACTTTAAAATCAGCAAGTTCTAATTGTTTTGAGATTGCATTAAGACTTCTTTTCAATTGACCCCAGATAACATCAGGGCTTCGTTTCCTGTAGTCAAATTCTATTATTAATAGTTGAGGATAAAGATTTGTGTATGACATACTAGTAGCGTTGTATTTTTTTTGGTTGTTTTTTACGAAAAAACTCATCGAAGGCTTTTCCAAAAATGCTCTGGCTGCCATTATAAACTTGCCAATGCTCTCTCCAGATATAGCTGCCCCTAAATTTCTTCTAGGATCGATGGGATCGATTATTATAAGATGGCTCTGAAAAGTCTTTATGATATCCTCATCGACTTTATCAATAGAGATTATGTTTTTCTCCTTGGTGATATTAGATATTGCCTGTAATGCTAATTCTAATGTATTATATTTCAAAATTAAAACTTCGGTAACATATCCACTAAATCCACTTGTGGCAATCTCTGCGCCGTATATTCCAATGGACTTCAAGAATTTCTTTAGCAACCTTACTTGGTTTCTGTTTTCACAATCTAACACACTTTTGATATATTCAGTATGAAAGGGAGATCGATCCGCTGCACTTTTCCATTTACCTTTTTCTACAGCATAACATGGAACGATATTAACACGAATTCCTTTGACAAATGCCTCAACATATGGATGTTCAGAGTATCGCATATATGGTTTGTATTTTTTTAGCGATTGACATCCAGTTTGTATAGCAATTTTTTCGAACTCCTTATCATTTACTGAAGTGTCTATTTTTAGAAAAATATCAATATCTGCATCTCCTTTTAACCATGTTCCCTTGGCAAATGACCCACCCAGAACTACATCCAGTATTTTCGGAGAAGAATAATTGCTTACCAATTCTTTCGTTTCATTTGCAATTGCCGTCAACCTTTTTAGCTCTCTTATTGAGGGCGTGCAATATTTCAAAGCCTTAGAAAAAACAGAATAAGAGGAAGTCATTTGGCATGTATTGTAAACATATTTGAGTAAATTGGTCCTAATGCAGTAAGGTCACTTCGTTTCAGTTGAATTTTATCAATAACATCAAAACCAAAAACCTTATTTTTATATTTAGGAAATATATTATCTAGGTTTAAATTCTCTTTTCTTTCCATTTTGTTGCGGAACAACGTAATATGTGGTGTGAATTGTTTGTCTGCCTTGAAGCCAAGATCTCTTATTTTTGATGTTATACTTTCAAATAGACTGACAATTTTTCGCTTAGATACCTCATCTACACCAACCCAAATAATCCTAGGAAAATCAGAGTTCGGAAAGACACCAATCCCTGTATAGGTTACTTTAATTGGGTCAAATTCTAATTCTGACAATTTTTTGCTAAGCTCATCAATAATTTGGAGATCTACGTCACCGAGAAAAATAATAGTAAAATGAAAATTCTCTTTCTCTATAGGTTTTATTTTATGTTCAAGCCAGCCACTTACTGCTATCAACTCCTCTTGCAATTTCAAAAGAGTATCCTTACCATATATATCCAAAGCAATAAACGTACGAATTTTATTCAACAAATCAATCAGATTCACATTGTACATATATTTGCATATGTCCCATATTAATAATTGAGCGATCCTGCTAATGACGCTAGTGGGTAGCTCTCGTAATATGTGGATATTATTGCATCGTATATCTCCAGTAGATTAGGGAAGATCTAAATATTATTAAAAACCCTGAAAGTATGACGTAAAGGGGATAGGTTTGTGATCCAAGATATGAAAAGGCAAAAGAAACGTCTTATTTTATGTCTAACAGGAATGCCGGGTGCAGGAAAATCTACCGTGGCACAATCATTGAAAGAAAAAGGGTTTGCAGTGATCTCAATGGGAAATATTATAAGAGAAGAAGCAAAACGACAGAATTTAGAACCTACTGACAATAATTTAGGCAAGTTAATGTTAAAATTGCGTGAAAATCTGGGTTCTGCAGCAGTTGCTCATCTAATTTTGAGAAAAGTCGAGAATGAAGTAGGAAGGGGTAACGATGTTGGTAACAATACCAACGCTGGCAATAGCATTGTTATTGACGGCATAAGAAATATATCTGAAGTGAGGGTTTTAGAGACTATTGGCTGTGTTAAATTGCTTGCTATACATGCATCAACAGATACAAGGTTTAAGCACATAAAGAAGAGATCAAGAAGCGATGCTCCGTCAAGATTGGATGACTTTGCTACAAGAGATAGACGCGAACTAACCGTAGGCATTAGTGAAGCAATTGCATTAGCTGATGAAACATTATCTAATAATAATTTGACAATAGGAGAATTAAAAGAAAAGGCCTTTACAATAATTCAGAAATGGCTAAGTGAACTGTAGGGTACTGATAGGATCAAAGATAAGAATATGTAGATGTGAATAATAAATGAAAAAATTACATATCACATCCCGAGTTGAAGTAAAAGTTGAAGCACCCATTAATCCATCGGAAGATCCTGAAAAAGTTATTACTGCAATCAATAATGTAATTTATGAATGCCAATTAAAGACTCCATATGATAACACCAGGATCGTTGGCAGTTCTTTTGGAGCTGCATCTTTGAGTATCATATATGAGCAAATCAGATCTAGATCTATAATGAGTGTATTGAGAAAGATATTACTAAGCAACTCTACTGGAGAAACTACATGGTTCACATTGAATAAACAAGCCGCCGCTGCTGGAACCGTGGTAGTAATAGAAGAGTCGCAAGAATCACCTTTAGGTCCAATCAAGATAAAGATAAGTTGTAGTGAGATGGATAAACTCATTGATTGGCTGGTTCCTATAGTATAAAGATGATTAGCTGATCATAAACTCTATAGACATCTACACAGCATTGTTGGTATATTATGGGATGTATTCATGATTTCTACATTTATCCAGCTAAAAAAAATATTATTATGGTAGACTAGAGTTTCTAACGGTACTATTTTACAATGGCATATAGAATATATGACTTTTCAGTTTTGCAGACGTCTCAGTTTATCAATGTCAAAGTAGTGGAAATTAATAATTAAGAACATGGAGACAATCTTGTACAGTATTTAATTCTATAACGATGGAATAATTTCATGGTATTATTATTTTTATGAATTAGGACTTATTGAAGAATCATATCAGGTTAGATACGCCTCATTTTTATTCTGCTGAAAGATCCCAATAATTGGCGTCCCTGAATTCTTCTTTTGGTTTCCCTAAAGATTTCCATTCTTTAAATGATTTAGAATATAATTTAACATTTTGTGCTCCAGCTAATTTCATTGCATAATATGTCAAACCAGATAATGTTCCTACACTTCCGCAATATGTAATAATTTCAGAATCAGTTGAAATCCCTCTATTTTCAATATATCTCTTTATTTCTCTAGCACTACGTAAAATACTATCATCTGATCCTAGCATTGTATATGGAATATTTTTAGCATTAGGAATATGCTCAGTCAAGAAATTTAGCCGTTCCCTAGAATCTATTAATATTTTACCGGGCTGGTCCTTTATATGTTCAACATATGATGCATCAGCATATATTGCAGGATTCATATTCAGTGAATGATTTACCTTTTCAAATCTATTACTCTTTTTTTCAGTCTCTAGACCAAGATTTTTCCATCTAGTGAATGTCAGTTCAAGTAACGCGGTATTTATATGCCCAACATATTGAAAACTCCACGCTACACGAGCTGCAAGCGCACCAAATGTATCGTCATATATAACCGCAGGCATTGCATCAGATATTCCCAAGTCCTGTAAAATAGATATAATTCCCTGCGGTGTGTCTTTTTCTAATAACTGTGCAAGAGGCAGTGAGACAGCAGTTGGGATGTGTTCCAGAAGATAGTCTTGGGCTTTACGAACATCTACTACCCGTACTTCGTTTTTTCGAATTAACGATCGTAAGGCATCGGCATCGCAAATAATATCAAGTGTTTTGTATTCGATATTATTATAGTTATTTTTACTGTTCTTATTTTTTATTTTGGAGGAAAGTTCATTCATCTTATTCTTACCGAGTCTTTATGCCGCGCACTCTCCTCTAGCTGTTTTCGCAGTGAACTTTATATCGTTACCATAATCTACATATGATTCTGCATCTTGTTCGATTGGCGCTAACTGCGTAATAGAAAGAAGTTCAAGTTTCATATTTTCAATATTTTTTACATTACCTGCTCCTTCACCTCTGACAATTTTGTTAATCCATTGGTTTAATGTTTCATCACCAGATCTTTCCTGTTTATATATTTCAATTATCTTACTAATTGTATCAATCACACGCTTTGCAGGTACTCTCATTACTCCTTTACCCAATTCACCGTGCTCTCCTGCACTGCCTCCAAATAACATAGTATAGGTAGGCGCCATTGCAGCTCCGATTCTTGATGCACCTCCAAAGAACCCGATAGTTGCAATTTCATGTTGTCCACACGAATTTGGACAACCGCTTATCTTTATTGTGGAATCTCTTAAGCAGTCTTCAGTATCAAGGCCTAATTCCAAGAACTTCGACTGTATTTCTTTGGCTAATCTATGTGAGTTGGTAATGGCTAAATTACAAGAAGTGGTGCCAGAACATCCTACCACTGAGGCAATTGTTAGTGCTCCTGGATTTGCAAGACCAACAGATGACAATCTATTGTAAAACTCATGTAGCATGTCAGCCTTTATATAACGTATTGCAAAGTTCTGCTGGGGCGTATTCCTTGCAGTGCCTTCAATAGAAAATTCACGTATAGCTCCTGCTAATACTCTAAGCTGGCGTGCAGTTATGTCACCAGCACCAAGAGTCACAAAGGCTGTAAAGTATTCTTCCTGTTTTTGCGGAACAACATTCGTATGTAACCATCTTACATACACTGGACTTTCCACTGTCACCTGTTCGTTTAGCATAGGTAGTGGTTTTATAATTTTATTTGTTGTTGCAGTAGCTTTTGATGGGAGCATTACCTCATTTTCTTCTTTAAGATCAAACAGTCGAGCCGTAGAAGAGGCAGTGGTCATTTCAACGATAGAACGTTCCTTCAATACCATCTTCTGGAATTTGTCCCAACCTAATTCATGTACTAGGTAACGCATCCTGTTTCTTGCCATATTTTCACGGTTTCCACGTCTATCAAAGAGTCTTATAGTAGCCATACACGTAGAAAGAAGTTTATCTTCTGGTGTAAAATCCTCTAGTAGATGACCTATGAACGAGGCTGCGCCTAGGCCTCCACCAAGATAAACCTTGAATCCCCTAGTTCCATCTTTAATTGCAGATGTGAGACCAATATCTGCAATTCTTACCAATCCATGTTTGGCACAGCATGCAAAATTGATCTTGAATTTACGTGGAAGATTCTGGCAAAGTGGATTTCTTAAAAAGAATCGTGCAATCGCTTTGGCATATGGAGTAACATCAAACTCTTCAGATTGACAAACACCTGCAAAGTGGCTGCACATTACATTTCTGACGGTATTGCCACAGGCTTCCCTTGTAGTAAGACCAACATCAGCTAGTCCTCGCATGACTTCGCTAACATCTTCTAACTGTACCCAATGAAGTTGGACATTTTGACGAGTAGAGACATGAGCCGAACCAATAGAAAATGATTCTGACAAGGATGCTATCTTTTCAAGCTGTTCAGGTGTAATTTCACCACTTGGAACTTTGATTCTTACCATACTATAGTTCGTTTGTAATCTCGAACCATATGCACCGTGTTGTAACCTAAAACGACGGAAATCGTCCTCAGATAACTTACCTTGTCTGAAAAGTCTTACGTTTTTAGCGAAGATTTCAGTTTCCTCTTCGTTGGCCCACTTTCGCGCGAGTATACGAGTAGGAACATTCTTCTGATTAGGTTTAACAGAACTTATACTAGCCTTCTTATTCAATACAATAAAAGTGGGATGACAAACCATATATTTTTTATGGAATTAGATCAGATTCGTAAGTATATACAATAAAAGCGGCAAAAAAATACGGCTATCACTACAAAACTAGTAACAAAAATGTTTCTTAATAATTTATTGTCTTATGAATTTAGAAGATCAAATACACTTACCTTGGGAAACGGTTCATCCTCTTTTCATAGGCGTCTATTATTTTTCCAAGTGCTTCATCTTCTTCATTCACAGCTATTAAAAATTCATCTAGATATCCAAATGTTTTGACTTTTCTTATTGCGTCAAAAAAACTTTTGTTGTGGTCATTTTCGAGCTCGGTTACTTTGAAAGCCAGCGATTCATCTAAGGCAGACCTAATAAGACATTGTTGAATTATAATCCTGTTGTAACGGCTTGCAGCAAAGTATCGTCTAAATATATTCATTCTTTCTTGGGAATCTGCTTTCGCAAGTTCCTGTTGACTTGGGAATTTGATGCGCATACAATATGACAATTACTAAGCAATAAAAATTCTCGTAAGCTATCTTCTAATTCTTAATACTATTACAAAGAGTACAATATGAATTATGATTACGAATATAATGGCAGTAAATGCTGTTACTCAGTCATCTATGCAGCGTAGATATGTTGTAAGAGTTGATGATTTGTGAACAATACAGGGTTGGCGAAATCAGATAGAGATAGTATAAACAACAATAGCAGCAGTGACATAGCTATAGACATTAGCAATCTAACAAAGCGCTTTGAAAATATTACAGCCTTGGACAATCTGTCTTTGGCAGTTAAGTACGGTGAGATATTTGGCCTGCTTGGACCTAATGGATCTGGCAAAACTACAACTATCAATATTGTAAGCGGTCTGTCCAAGCCTACATCTGGACAGGTAAAAGTGCTTGGATATGATATTACACGAAATACACACACAGTTCACGCAGTTCTGGGAGCTGTACCCCAAGAGACAGCACTTTATGAGGAACTTACAGCTTGGACCAATATGGCAATTCACGCTGATCTCTATGGTGTGCGCCGGTCTGAACGGGAACAGCGTATTAGTGATATGCTCAATTTAGTTCAACTTTATGAACGACGTGACAATCGTGTTAACACTTTTTCTGGAGGCATGAAACGTCGTCTAGCATTGGCTAGAGCTCTGTTGCATGATCCCAAGATGCTTTATTTGGATGAACCAACATTAGGAGTTGATGTACAAAGCAGACGAGCACTATGGGATTATATTTTAGAGTTAAAAAAGAAAGGTAAAACGATTCTTTTGACTACCAACTATTTGGAGGAAGCCAATGCACTATGTGATCGTTTAGCTATTCTAGACCATGGTAGACTGGTAGCCCTAGACACACCATCCAACCTTAAGCGAAGATACGGCGACACCATTATAGAAATAGAAACCACATCCTCTATATCTCAGAATATCATGGTACAACTACACACTCTTCGTGGAATAACGGAAGTACATCAAAACGATAAAACGCTTAAAATAGCTTCTACAGGAGACGACACATCTACAATAGGACAGATAGTTATGCTTGTTACCAAAGAAACTGCAGTCAGGACTATTTCCCAACGGGAACCAAATTTGGATGAAGTGTTTTTGAATTTAACTGGAAGTGCTTTAAGGGACTAATAGTAGGC
>JBKPEX010000317.1:0-8648 GCA_046728625.1 Thermoproteota archaeon | reverse complement strand
TTTTATGCTCTGTATATGACTAACGATTATGAGTTATCGTCATTTACTAAAGAACACCTAATTTATACTCCAGCACAATTAGCTGTAAAGCCGAAATACGATGGCGACGTCGAGATAAAGATTGGGGAAATGGGTGCTACACATAGTAGCAAGCCAAACAAAGAGTTGGTCGGTGAGAAGATTATCGAAGATAGCAAAGAAAAAGAGTCAATAGAGAAAAAGGAACAGAAATAAATATATCAAAGCTGGTTGGAGTATGAAATTATTCGAGTTTGACAATAATAATGATAGCTGGAGACAACCGTCGCAACAATAACAACAATAATAATAATCGCAGCCATTTGTACTATGGTTCTAAAATTATCAAGAACTCTGTCTTATTAGAACTTTCTTTAAAGAAAGATAATAGTAAAATCAACAATCTAGGTGTATAATATGGTTGATCCGATATTTATTGGAGTGGCGGTTCTAACTATAGGATCTGCAATAGTGTCTCTCGAAACTCGTGAACTGATTTATGGTGCAGTTGCGCTTGCTATCTCGATGATGGGAATTGCAGGTTTTTTTCTGCTTTTGGATTCACCCTTTGTTGCGATGTTTCAAATTGCAGTATATGTGGGCGCAGTGGCTGTATTAGTAATTTTCACAGTTATGCTCGTCAGAACTCAGGCACTTTTCTCCACTAAAGAAGACAAAGGAAGAAAGGCAGGAGGGATAGTACTGATGCTAATTTTTATAGGAGGAACCGGGACAATTTTTCTCGTCTCGGGTTTTAATGGTCAGATGAAGTCTTTCAACTCTGGTGCCCCACCTATTGATTTCACAGCAATAGGCAAACTAATGCTCACCTATTATGCTCCTGCACTTGTCGTGTTAGCATTAACACTAGCCGGTTCGATAATAGCAGCGCTTTCATTGGCTCGTAGAGAGGATCTGGAACAAAAAAATGAGCGAATTAATTGATTTTGTAATAGTATCTCTTGTTCTAGTCGCAATAGGTATCTACGGTCTTGTAGTTAAGCGCAATGCTATACGTATGATCTTTGCTATAGAAATTATTGCCAACGCGGCAAACCTAAATTTAGTTGCATTCTCGCGAAATGTACACAATGCACAGGGTCAATTGTTTGCCCTATTTTCTATAGCAATAGCAGCAGCAGAAGTAGCCGTAGGTCTTGGGATTATTATCATTGCTTATAGATTATATAAAGAGATTGATGTCGAAGAACTAAGGAGCATGAGAGGTTAGAATATTCATTATGGCACAAGCATTTTTCCTGTTAGCAGCCACTTTTATACCACTTTTACTATCTCCAGTTGCGTATATAATCGGAAGAAGATACGGTATCAATATAACGACGTGGTTTTCCTTTGGTGCCTTGGCTATCTCTACTATACTCCTCTTTATTCCGGCGATGATGTTGCAAGGAGGACATTCTGTATATAAAGAGAGTTATCAGTGGAGTCAGTTTGGAAATTTTGGACTTAGGCTAGATGGACTAAGTCTTCCGTTTGCTATAATTATTTACATTTTGTGTACAGTCCTTGCGCTTTACTCAAAACCTTATATGATCCATAAAATCCTAGAAGATGCACACGAGCGATTTGGTGGGAAAAAGATTAGTTCCACCTTCCAATCAGAACACTCTAACTCTGCTGAAACTGGGGGAAGGGGTTCTGATCATGCTGACGAAAGCACGCGGGAAGTTAAAGAACACCACCACAACCTATCAAATTCGGATGTAACCGAAGGAACGACTGCATTTACTGCAACAACCACTACAGAAACAGCAGGAACTAGAACAGCCACGACCGCTAGAGAACTAGCGACCTTGGATTTGCATACTCGAACGTACGTAAACTCGCAAATGGGGCTGTATTTTGCACTTTATCTTGCATTTTCTATGGGTATGCTTGGTACGGTCCTTGCTACCAACTTAATAGAATTTTATGTGTTTTTTGAATTAATGTTGGTTCCTTCATTTTTCTTGATAGCTTTCTACGGCTACGGAGCGAGGAGGAGAATAGCTCTTATGTTCTTCTTCTGGACTCATGTGGGGGCAGTTGTGCTGCTACTGGGATTATTAGCAATGGGATTTTTTGCTGGTGGTTTTGACTATGATACTGTAAAAGCTAACGCATCAAAAATTCCTGTACCGTGGTTGTCAATTATAATTTTTTCTTTAGTTATTGGACTGGGGGTTAAATTGGCGGCGTTTCTGTTGCACATATGGCTTCCTTATGCACATGCAGAAGCCCCAACTCCAGTTTCAGCTTTGCTTTCTCCTGCTATGATCGGTATTGGGGCATATGGCATATTACGACTATGGCTTGAACTTTTGACTGGAAGTTATGCTCAGTACAGTCTTTATATCAACATATGGGGTCTGGCTACAATGATCTATGGAGGGGCTATGGCGTTAATGCAAGACGATATCAAAAAGGTGTTAGCTTATTCCAGTATAAGTCAGATGGGATATATCCTATTTGGTATAGGATCAGGTAGCCTTCTAGGTATTACCGGTGGAACTTTGGTATACGTAACTCACGGTCTTGGCAAGGCAATACTTTTCATGATGGCAGGATCAATTATACTTCAAACCGGCACCAGAAGCATGTCTAAGCTGGGTGGGCTCGCAGGAAAGATGCCATATACTGCAGTTATTGCTATGATTGGTGCATTGACAATAATTGGGATCCCCCCTACAAGTGGCTTTATGTCAGAATGGATCCTCTTCAATGGAGTTTTACAGACCGGAGTACATGACATGAACTCATTTAGAGTTGTATTATTTGCATTCGGAATTCTTACAACCGTATTGTCTTCTGCGTATATTCTATGGATGTATAAGAGAATCTTTTTTGGTAAAATCCCACAGCAGTTAGCTCATGTCAAAGACGCGAGTAGATACGTGATTGTCACAATGGCTGTGCTTGCGGCAATTACTCTTATCATTGGAGTTTATCCTGAGCCACTGTTAAGACCCATTACAACTTATATTCAGGGTACGTTTGCACATACTCCACAAGTCTTGCCGCTACCAACATCACCAAAGGGACAAGGAGTAAATAATATTAATTATGACAATGATGGCAAATTCAGTTCCGCTTCCAATCTCCATATGCACGAGGCTGTTAGTCACACCGATATGAATGAACTGGGTGTGCATAACCAGGGCCTTTATACTATAGCTACTAGTAATGCATTTAACCTCTTAAACAACATCGGGACTTATGAAGTTGCAAACAGCATACAAATCGATCATACTGATCATATGGATGTATCTAGCTGGAAAAGAGCAGTGAATGCCGAACCAGTATATCATAATCTTAGCTGTCAGCAACTGGTCTGTGTCGAGAGTATATAACAAAAAGTGAAAAAAAATGGTTCAAACAGTTCTCGGATTTGAAGGAATAGCCATAAATGTCTGGCTGGTTTGGATCCTGCCTTTTATTGGAGCTGCCATCATTGCAGGAGTAGCAAAGGCAGGAATAAAGATAAGAGATTACACCGCAGTCGGTCTTGCACTTGCAAGCGCTATCTCGGCTACAACTTTGCTTCCGTTATTGGCTTCCTCATTTCCAGGTAATGAAATTCATAGCCAGATAACATGGATTTCGACTCTGGGGATCAAGGCAGGTGTTTTAGCCGACCCACTATCTATTATAATGACTAATTTGGTAGCTTGGGTGTCCTTCCTGATCTTTGTCTATTCAACTGGCTACATGCATGGAGATAGAGACCTAACACGATTTTGGTTCTTTATGCTTTTCTTTATTGGATCTATGCAGCTGATTGTATTATCGGACAACTTGCTTATGGTCTTTTTTGGTTGGGAAGGTGTTGGATTAGCCTCTTACGCGCTAATTGGCTTTTGGTATCATGATAGAAAGAAAGATTTTGTTGGACAGACCGGCCACAGAGCAGGAGGTATCGCTATGTGGGCCTCACCATCGCATGCTGGAATGAAGGCATTCTTGATGACAAGGGCAGGGGATACGATGATGCTTGCAGGCATGTTCTTGATCTTCGCTTATTCGGGGACTTTTGGATTTAAAGAACTGCTTCAAAATCAGACGTGGGCCACACAAATGGCTCATCAAAATCTTCTTGTTCCCGCAGCGGTATTGTTATTCGGGGGAGCAGTCGGGAAATCAGCTCAGTTTCCACTAAATGAGTGGCTTCTGGAAGCAATGACTGGTCCAACTTCCGTTTCTGCACTAATACATGCAGCCACTATGGTTAAGGCCGGCGTATTTTTGGTAGCGCGTATCGGACCATTGTTCTTCGCACTCGCCGCCTTTGGGATGACACAATTTTTCGAGGTGGTGGCATGGGTCGGAGCCATTACAGCTTTGCTTCTGGCTACACAGGCGATAGTAAATCCTGAGATAAAAAAAGTCCTTGCATATTCTACCGGTTCACAAATTGGTTATATGATGATGGCATTAGGCATAGCAGGACTGTCAACACAATTTGTCAACGGTTATAGTGCTGGATTTTTCCAACTAATGAGTCATGCAATGTTCAAGGCATCGTTATTCATGGGCGCTGGAGCGCTGTTACATAGTGTAGGTTCACGATTCATGAATGATATGGGTGGAATGCGCAAGCATATGAAAAAGACTTTTATCTTCATGTTGCTTGCAAGTCTATCTCTGGCTGCGGCGCCGCTGGTTACTATGGGATTTTGGAGCAAGGACGCAATTTTTGCTGCTATATTAGAATCCGGCTACGTTCATGCATCGCCATTATTTATTCTGGCAGTCGTAGTGGCGGCGATGACTGCATTTTATACATTTAGAATGATTGGTATGGCCTTCTTTGGCAAGCCTAGCCCACACATACAAGAAATGCAGCAGCAAGGTCACCAGCTACATGAAGTCACACCACGTATGTGGGTTCCATTTGCAGTTCTGGCAGTTGCAACCATAGCGCTAGGTGTTGTTGGGTTTGCGTTTGAAGCCCAGATCCATACCGTACTTGGTGCGTATTTGTTACACTCCTTCAGCATAACAGAAGGAAATGATCAAGGACGATCTTCTCTTGCCCCGATTGGGCTAACTAAAACTACTACTACCACTACTACTACTGCTACTACTACTACTACTACCGCACTACAACATCCACGAGCACCAAGTCGTGGTGGACTTTTATTAATGCAAGAGAGGCAGAAAACTAACAATGATAACACCATACTTGGATTAAACCCAGTCGCGGCGATTTCTTCTTTTACGGCATTTGCAATTGGAGCGGCTCTGGGATACATCTTCTATATAGGTAGATTGATAAACCCTGAAATAATTTCTCGGAATATAGCTACACAGGCAATATGGACATTTCTTTATAACAGGTGGTATCTTAACAGTGCCGTTTATTGGGGAGCAGTAATTATACCAATGCTAGCTTATCGTATGGTATGGAGGTACTTCGAAAGCGTCGTTATTGAAGGAATTAATCCTGGATTTCAGTATGCTATGACTTCATTTTCTAAGATCGTTAAATCTGCACAAACCGGTATAACTCAGACATATCTATTTGTTTTTGGAGTTGGAATCATCATAGTAGTAATGCTCTTATTGCTAACAGGAAGGACATAGGGGAGCGCAAGAGAGATTCTTATGGCTACAGATTCCTTACTTTTAACAACTCCTCAAATTGTTACGATAATACTTGGCAGCGTAGGACTTGCTATTCCTGTAATTGATGCAATTAGGAAGGAGAGGGGCTCTAATAATCATCTCTATAGCGCAGCTGCCTTCGGTGCATTGATCGTCTCAATATCTTTTGTAATATTCCGAGTTATTAGCGGAGAAGTCGTACCTGCAGTACAGTTCAACGTGTCAGGGGTATTATCTAATGATCTCTTTGGATCCTTCTTTGCAATAGCGCTGCTGATAGTCTCCATTATGGTGACTGCTTCTTCTTGGAATTATATGAACCGCAGGGCAAATCCAGCTGCGTATTATTCACTTATCTTGTTGTCAAGTGTAGGCATGGTACTTATCGCTTATTCTACAGACTTGGTAATGTTACTAGTTGCCTGGGAGTTGATGTCGCTTCCGACATATGCCTTGGCCGCTTTTTCTAAGAGGGACCCTATATCAACTGAGGCAGCAGTCAAATATTTTATGTTCGGAGCATTATCTTCTGCAATTTTAGTGCTAGCTATTGGGCTTGTATATGGCGTTACCGGTACTACGAATATAGGATCAGCGATTCATG
Organism: Thermoproteota archaeon; assembly: GCA_046728625.1. Lineage (GTDB taxonomy): Archaea > Thermoproteota > Nitrososphaeria > Nitrososphaerales > Nitrososphaeraceae > DASQQB01. Next base: position 2,422 of record JBKPEX010000317.1, on the reverse strand, counting down.
CCATGGCAAATTTAAGCAAGGATCTTGTTCCAATAGGTCTCCTCTCAATTGCCTTATTCATTGCAGGATTTGGCTTCAAAATGGGTTTAGTACCATTTCATATGTGGCTCCCTGATGCTTACGAGGGATCCCCAACTACTATTGGAGCTTTATTGGCAGCCGGTACTAAAAAAGCTGGTTTTGCGGCTGCTCTTCGCGTAATTATACTTGGGATGTTTGCGTTAAATCTTGACTGGACACTGACTCTTGCTATAATTGCAGTATTTACAATGACCCTAGGCAATTTGGGTGCTTTAGTTCAAAAAAGTGTTCCGAGAATCCTTGCATACTCCAGCATCGCTCAAGCAGGTTATATTCTGATTGGTTTTGCAATTGCGCCATACTCAAATCAAGCACTAAGCGGCTCTCTGTTCCATATTTTAAATCATGCAGTAATGAAATCTGCCGGCTTCATCGCTGCAGCCGCTGTAGCAACTTGTCTAGCAAGCTATAGTCTAGAAAGATACAGAGGATTAGGTAGACGAATGCCTATTACTGCAATCGCATTTTCAATTTCGCTATTAGCGCTAGCAGGAGTACCGCCACTTAATGGATTTTGGAGTAAGCTAGTTCTATTTGGAGCGGCGATCAACTCCGGCCCATCGGTAGCATGGGGTCCTTACTTGGCAATAGCCGCAGTACTCAACAGTGCTCTCTCGCTAGGATACTATGCTTGGATTATAAGAAAAATGTACATGGAAGAAGGCCCAGACATGAGTAAAATAAAAGAACCCAGAGCTATGATTGCGGTACTCATATTTGCGATTATATTTATGGTTGGTTTTGGAGTTTGGCACGCCCCGCTGTTAGATTTTGCGACAAAAGCCGTACCCCATCTGAGTACTGTTGTTCCAACTTCCCTTGGTATCCAATCTGGTGTTCTTAGGTAAATTGTGTCCCTTCTTGTTCCTTTCTTCGTTCCAACAGGAATGAAACTTAATGCCTAAAGCATAGACCATTTAATTTGCCTGCGTCAGGGACCTCAAGCACATGTTGGAATGTGCTACTATAAGCGCAAGCAAAAAAGAGATATGAGCAGTAAGACTATAGACTATAATGATACCAATCCAGACGAACCGCAACTCCTTGGAATCATTAAAAAGGGAGCACCCCGTAATAATCAAGTTACATGTTGTTATACGAATACCATGACAATAATAAAATACATACTTACAAAAACTACGCTAGGCGTTGTTAAAACAAGATTGAGTAACTGACCTACAATTGTAATGATGCTAAATCAGTCAGATGCTCTAGCTGGATTTTTGACTGGCCGTTTATTACTCTATGCATTTCATTCTTTGCCTTCATGGAATATGACGTATAGAGTTTTTGCATTCTGCTTACAAATTCTACTGACTGACTGTTTTTCTTTAGCAAGATATTGAAAAGTCTATCTTCATTGTTCCAATCAATTAAATCATCGTGTATTTGATAGGCGATCCCAAGCAAGTTTCCAAATGTCGACATTGCATGTATATCATCATCATCGCCATCTCCCAGTATGGCACCTATTTTTGCTGATGCTTCAAACAACGAGGCAGTTTTGTGTTCTATTACTTTTATATAATCGTCTTCTGTGATTTCCGGATCCTTTTCAAGTTTGATTTCCATCATTTCTCCTTCGCTCATTTTAATTGCGGCACTAGAAAGCTCACTTGACACCCTAGGATTATTTATCTTAGAGCCTATGTTTAGAATGACCCCTAACACAAAATCAGCAGTCAGAATACTACTGTTATATCCATATTTTATATGAAAGGAAGGTTTACCTCGTCTTTGGCCTTCATCGTCTATAATGTCATCATGGATTACTGATTCGGTATGCAACAATTCTATTGCGGATGCAGCCATAAATGTATCATCGCATAATTTTGATAAGTGATCGTTCTTTACACTTTCAGCGGATAAAACGAGAAGAAGAGGCCTAATTCGCTTTCCGCCCTCACACGCATACCTTAGAGGCGCATAAAACTCAGACCAAGAATAAAGATCCAACTCACGCTTCAATGCAGCATCAATTTTCGATAGATAGTCGCTGAATTGTTCAATCAATGGATTAACATCCAAGTTTCTTCGATTCAAAGATGCGCTCTAGCCTGCAGTTATCAAGAGACTATGAGCATATTAATGCTTTTATCATGCGAATAAAATTATTTATTACGTAATTCTTTTTGTTCTTTTGTCAAAAATCTCGAGATCTTGTCTAATGCTGCACAATCAGAGTAAGGCAAGATAAATTTTGCTCCGGCCGGGATTTGAACCCGGGATCTGCGACTCGAAAGGCCACAATGCTTGACCGGATTATGCAGCTGTCTTTATATCAGCTACTACACCACCGGAGCACTTCAAGAGGTTTGAATTTATTTCACATAAAATCCTT
>JBKPEX010000035.1:0-1396 GCA_046728625.1 Thermoproteota archaeon | reverse complement strand
AATGAATTCAATGCGGTAAATTCTGAGCAACAGTGCGAAACTATAAACGTACAAGTGGTGGCTGAGTATGTTACTATTACGTTTTACAAAAAAGAAAGCTCTAATACAATTATTAAAAGGGAATTGATCCCGACACATAGAGTGCAGCATATCCGGATTGAGGATTTAGAATAACTTTCCATAACACTTTTTTTGGGTTTATATCATATGCTTACAATATCTGCTCAATATTTTGAAGATGCTTAGCCATGATTCATTATTGTTTGACCATATTCTATCGTGTGATGTGTACCCTATCCAACGTTTGAATGTGATTATGTGCATCTAAAGGGATATCCTTTACATCCCCTGTTACGGAATATATTTTGTATCGATAATTAAAAATATCAGAGACTGGGTATTCTCCGATTCTCCTAAAACCATAGTGATTACTATAAGGAAAGGATGAAGACGAATAATCAAACCTTTTAACAATATAATACAAATCACTTCCAATTACCATGCTATCTGGAGATGCCATAGAATCCATTCTTGCATAGCTTTTCATACTAGGACTAAAAGGGTCCAACACGTCAACTCTGCCGTAATCAGCAACAATTTTGTAATGTAGTGAAGGTAACCGCTCCACGGAGAACTCCGAATGCATAGTCTCCTTAGCTGCTAACATTGCTAGACCACATTTTATAACGTCTTTAAAAGTAGACTGATTTAACCAAGAAAGCTCAGATGTTTTTGGAAAATAGTATATCAGACATGTTCCGGTATTCTTAATTATCTTTGCATCAAAGTTTCTTGCTATTCCTGCCATTGTGTTAATAAATATAGAATAATATCTTTTGATTTTATCGGGGTGTTTTATCATATGTGAATTTTCGATCAAATCTTTGAGGTCTACAAAACAATAGCAATACCTAGATGATATGCTAAATGGGGCTATTTCTTTATCTTCTTCAAGTTCTTGTGCTACCAAGTTATGGATCGTTTCACAATTTGATACTTTTACTTTATTTAGCATACTTGTTGATTTTTCATAACCTATTATGATGATTTGCACATTGGAATAGTTTAAAAAGGAGAGGGTACTGCCTCACCATAATCGAGCGTCCCAATAATATGTATCCAGTATGAAAAGATGTATGAAAATGCCACATGACCATACTTTATAACATCAAAGCAACCTAATATTCAGTCGCAATATTGTAATATAGAATGTTCTTCTTTACTCGCAGTAATATCTATGTGGATATACAGGTAATTATCTAACTTCATCTTCGATAACATGACTTTTTGATTCATTATTATTATTTAGTAGCGTAGTGTGTATCATTATACCGCCTTATTACAGACAGCTTATGATTAGTTAATCTTGTTCGCCTATTATTTGAAATATGACTGT
>JBKPEX010000180.1:0-1634 GCA_046728625.1 Thermoproteota archaeon | reverse complement strand
GCCAATCGTCGTATGGTAGTTAAAACAAAGTCAATATACGAACCTCTGGAAGTCATTGATGACGGTGTCAGAGTTCTAATTACCAGATATTATCCAAGAGGAATAAAAAAAGACAAATTTGATTGCTGGGTTAGGGAACTTTCTCCTAGTGCCAGTTTATTAAGGAATTATCGATCTGGCAAATACAATTGGAAAGACTTTAGGATAGCATTCATTTCAGAGCTGAGAAACAATAAGGATAGTTTGGAAAGGATAAAAGCACTAAATGCACAACATGAATCTATAGTTATCACTCTGCTGTGCTACGAAAGACAAGGGGAGCCCTGCCACCGATATATTGTGAAAGACGCAATTGAAAAACCACAACTTTTGTATGAGCACGACTAAAAAAATAATACTTTAAGAGATGCCATTTACCACACTGGAAGTCGTTAAGAACCGCTTGGATGCATTACATAAAAAAGACAAAGTCTAGAATTAACAATTAGAGGATCACGATATACTTATGATCCACTTGTAATTACAACCCCGGCGTTTGAATGGAGAGCTTGTTAATTCATGAAATATTTTCGGTCAGAGATCAGGAGTATAAGAAAGGTATATGGCTTTAACTACATCTACCCAAAGGAGAGATCACTCCGGATCATTGAGCATAAGTTGCTGACTAAAACTATTAACTACTAAGCCATCACTAAGCTGTTAATTAGAATATACTGGTTGTATAATATTATTATTCAACCTGGCAACCTTTTCAATAGAACTAAATTATATGAGAGTGCCTCAAAAAAAGGTTAACCTGGAATAATGGACTAGCATAACAATTCCTTTAATGTTAGCGCACCATTAATGTATCACCAATGCTAATTGAACACCATAAAAATAACAGCAAGACGACTCTGAAATGTTTGTCGCTCAAACAACCATTTGCTGAGCTTGTCATAAATGGAAGAAAAACGATAGAAACAAGAACGTGGAATACTAACTTCAGGGGTGAATTCCTGATCCATTCATCGAAAGCTATTGACAAGGAGTCTGCAAAGAAATTGAATATTGACTGCCATAGACTGACGGCTGGTGCATTAGAAGGGAGAGCATTTCTATATGATGTCAAGAAATATAGGAACAGACAAGAATACGTAGCAGATCAGAGCAAACATCTTAGTGATAACTTTTCTCAACCAAAATATGGTTTTTTCCTCAAGGATGCAAGAAAATTAGACAAACCTATACCTCTAGTAGGAAAGTTAGGATTTTTTCACGTAAATCTTCATCATAACGACCGTAATATCCTGCCAAATTCCTGATTAATTTGATACAAGTGGTCATAAACTATCGAAAGCAGACCATAAGCTTATACATACTTGTTAACTACACGATACGGATGATCAATCTGGGATTTGTCAAGACAACTTATAATCATCTATTCATTCAAGAATCGGCGAAACAGTTTAGCATATTTGTAAACTACCAATGAGCCTAATTCTTATTGCTATAGAAGAAACCAGTTATGCCAATAATTCGTAAGTCTGTTTATTTACGCGTTCCCCTGCGCATTATTTATCGCGCTCTTAAGGATACACGTATAGAAAAGCTTTTTCCAGAATTTTTTATCGGAACTACAAGGAGAATAGCAA
>JBKPEX010000348.1:0-1728 GCA_046728625.1 Thermoproteota archaeon | reverse complement strand
TTTATCAGGGAGTCTATTTAGTATATTCATAAAGTCCTGCGGTTTAGCATCATATAGCGAACGTTCCAGAGCAATTTTTCCTTCTCCTATAAATTCGCATTCTTCTGCTACAATTTCTGCAGTTGTTCTAGCTCTAAGAGCACTTGAGCTCATAATGAAATCTGGTACAAGACCTTTTTCTTTTAGCAATTTTCCTATACGCAATGCATCATCTTTTCCGCGTTCGTCTAATTCCCTATCGTGATCTGATATATCGGGATCTTTGGGTTTAGATTTGGCATGACGTAGGATAAGCAGTGTTTTCATTGTTACTTGTTTTACTATTTAGTGGGAGTCATTTAGCATAAATATATTTATGTCTGACACTTTTTTTTGTGGATATTGCTATTCTTATATCTCGAAAGTTTCTAACATCTACGGATAGGAAATCCATGCTAAATTATTACAGAATCGGCCGAACTAGCAGCATGATATCTGTCTAACGAATCTATTAGCCACTTACGTTACGAAATTAATTTAAATAGCCATGCTTAAAGAGCAAGGCCAGAGCAAAGATAGTAAACTCTTCTTGATAGAATAATAGAATCATGGAAGTGCTAATGATGAAAAGGGTGTTCTTTCTTGCAATTCAGGTATAATCTCCTTATACGTTCGCATTATGTATCCTATATCTCTTAACTTATTCATCATCTGTTTTTGGTCTTCTAATGCATTATGTGGGTCTCTTGGATGCAGCGCAACTCTAATAATATCAGGATTTTGTTTAATTAAAAGATTAAAACACCTTTCGTCTTTAGCAATGTTTACAATATTCTTTTCTGGGTATCCAGTAGAATCCCAATTCAATACCTTTGGAACTCTTATTTTCTTAAATGCATTATGGGAAAGCAATACAAATCTTTCTTGCGTTTCTGCTAAACAAAATCTTAACTTCTCTAGCACCTCAATTGAGCTATTGCTTAGCTTCCAAGCTGGCGGTATAAATACAGTAGGCTTTATTCCTATCTCCTGAAATATCTCCAATCCTGCGCGTATTTCTTCTTCTGCAGTTGCTTTTGTTATAGTATGAAAATCATCAAATCTTCCATTTTTCCTCTCATGATAAAGACCATGTAAAGCTATTTCACATTCTTTGTAAGACTTGATTTTATCTATAAATTCAGGGAATCTTGGAAGATCCTGCTTTTCATAAAAGAATGGCACCAACGCAATATTATACCTTATGCCCAATCTTTCAAGCTCGTCAGCAAACTTGAATATCCTTGTAGAGAAAAATGGACAAGCATCGTGTATGGTAACTACTGCTAATGGTATTTGTTGCTGCCGCCGCGACCATGACATATATTCTTAAAATTCTATCTTTCTCCCTGCATACTTACTATTTAAATTATTATTATAATTATTTTCGTGCATTACAGATAATAACAATCTGCTTTATCCTTGATTAAGAAATAGAGTGGTGAAAAAGCTTCGAACGTGCTCTAAGAAAATAAAATGCTATATTGTTTAATAAAATATTAGAAGAATCTCGAGAATATTCTAAAGCAGTTACTACTAAAGAAGAGCCTTTCTCGGCCGAATCTTTGTTCATGGCTTTAATATTTCAGCGGATAATATGGCAAGTCAGTTAATTAACAAACTGTCCAAAGAAAATAAAACAAATCCAAACGACGGCCTCGAATTTTTTGAATCAATATGATGAAATTTAATAATGGAAGAAGATAGAAT
>JBKPEX010000216.1:0-3391 GCA_046728625.1 Thermoproteota archaeon | reverse complement strand
AGGTGCGTTATCCTGATTACCAAGATTATCTGATATAATGATATTAGGAAATTCTATATTCTTTTTTAAAAAAATACTATTTTTAGTATCACTAGTGATTGCAAATACATCGTTATTATTATTATTATTATTATTATTATTATTATTATTATTATTATTATGTAGACTAGCGAGAATTGAACTGCTATGTAAACCTATAATAGAAAGGCTGACGCCTACAACTATGCAAATCAGTCTGACTCTGTGTTGTTTTACATTCATATCTATAATACAGATTCTCACCACTATTTAAATTGCAACTTACGTTACTTTAATGTGAATATACCACTCCCTGCAATAATACAAAGAGCGAAATTAATGAAAATGGTCGTTAATCATAGTATTACATCACGATAGACGATGATCCAAGAATAGACTATTTCAAAATGTAGAATAGGTTGGACATCATTCCAATAATCAATACTTCATTTATCAGTAATCAGGGCATTTTTGATTCCAATATCATTGTTTGATATTCTTAACTCTTAATAGGAGTAATAATATTTGATCCATCAGAACTAATTATTCCGAATTTCTCGATAGCATTTAAAATAGCAGAATCTGAAATTAATCCTCTATGGTTTTGAGAACACGATTCTTCTATGATAATTCTGAATGCTTCTGCTCCTCTTGTTATGCTTCTATTAAAAACTTGCTGACTTCTATTGTTTTTATGCCTGTCAATTTTAAACAGTCCAAACCTGGCTTCTGGTCTATAACCTTCTTGCCATTCATAATTATCCATCAGAGTCCAATGTAAGTATCCAATTATATCTGCACCACCTTGAATTGCCCTTTTCACTTCTTGAAGATGTCCTACAATAAATGGCGCACGATTTCTATCATTTTTATCTGCAATTCCGTTTTCAGTAATAAGCACAGATTTATTCCATTTATTTTTTATATGCATAAGCAGATTATGCAACCCTGCAGGATAAATTTCCCATCCTAAATCATTTACTAGACTATTGCTTTGATTTTTGTTCTTGCTGGCTGTGATATCATCAGTAAAAGCTCCTCCTACAAATCTTGCCGAAGACAAAGCCAGTATGTTACTACGGTAGACGTGCACACGACGGTAGTAATCAACACCGATAAAGTCGAGCTTATCTTTCCAGTCTTGATGTATGATAAAATTTTTACTTTCTTTGTTGTGTATTTGAAGTGTATTGAGGTAATTTAGATCTTCCTCACCATTAGTAACAGCATTAATAAAATAATCGTTTATAAAATATGAGAAATTCCTTGCAGCTTTAAGATTATCCTTCATATTAATACCCAATATTTTAGCTGATCTAGATGGAGTCACCTCCATCATTAAATGTGCAAGACCGACTTTACTAGGAAAACCATCTTCATCCGCGTCGATGTTATCTATGGCGGTGATTCTATTATAGGCCTGGACATGCGCCTCGATTAAATTATGCAATACTACTTTTGCTCGCTTGCCATCGAGAAAAAAACCAGGAGGCCATAAACCTGTTATATAACCTACGCCTACAACAGAAGCTACAGGTTCGTTCAGGGTAATCCAGTAGTCAACCTGATCTTTTAGTTCCTGAACGATTCTCTCTACAAATTTAACAAACTCTTCAACAGTTTTATGATTTTCCCATCCTCTCAAAGATTTCCAATAGGGATCTGTCGATGGAGGGTCTTCAAGAGGAACATCTTTTAACGGAGATGGCAATAAATACTGAACTATATTTTTCTTAAACTTAATTGGAGGAGTTAACACCCATAATGGAAGCGTGAAGTGATTTAAAGTGACAACAGGCGTTAGACCATTTTTCCGCATAGTGCTTATCATTTCTTTGTAATGATCAATTGCTTCTTGATTCCATTCATCCTTTTGTGGTTCGATACGAGACCATTCTAGACTTATTCTAAAACTATTAATTCCCATTTTTCTTGCAACATTAAAATCTTTTAGGTAATACTCTGGATCCCAAAATTTTACAGCTTCTCCAGCAGGTTGTAGAAGAATTTGCTTCCTTCCTTTATAGAATATACTTGGTCTTGTTAAAGAGTATATCCTATTCTTAATTTCTCGAGATCCTGCAAAGTAGTTCCAGTCATTATTCGTAACTCCTCCTTCAACTTGATATGCAGATGTAGAGACTCCCCATAGAAATTTATGATCAGAATTATTTGGAGCCATAATTTTTTTTCTAGCACTGGAATGAATCTGTAAATTCTACTATCCTTATTCTTTGATCATTAATATAAAATTCCTTTTAAAAGTTATATATTTTCATTATATCTTAATCTGAGCAATTGTCTTGTTGTTGTCGGCTAGCAAAAAAACAAAAGCAAAACTTGTAATATAGGCATCATATCGAAAAAAACAAGGTAACAAGATCAAGACCAAGATACCAAGATACATAGTTCACTATCGAAGAGTATTTTTTTCCACGGCTACTGAAATTCTTCGGGTAAATATGCGTAAGTTATATGTAGACTACTAATGTTATGATACAATAATATTCTATGAAACTAGCATTTAGTACTAATGCATTCAAGAAATACTCGTTAGAGGAATCAATAAAAGCAATTGCAGACATAGGATACAGCGCTGTAGAGATACTTTGCGATGTTCCTCATGCCTATCCTCCTACATTTGGCGAGAAACAGATTCAATCAGTTAAAAGCCTTCTATCTAACTATCGACTTGAAATTTCTAATCTTAATGCATTTACCCTTTTTGCTATTACAGACACCCAGCATCCATCTTGGATAGAAAGTGATCAACAACAAAGAGAACTGCGCATCATGCATACTCTTAACTGTGTATACTTGGCAAAGAAGATGGGAGCAAAAAATCTTTCAACCCAACCCGGAGGTCCTATTGATAGATATTATTATGGCAATAAGAATACTAGTAGTAGCAACAATATACAACAGCTCGAAAAGCTATTTCTTGATGGACTTCGTAGGGTCGCTACAGTTGCTGAAGAGAATAAAATAAAAATACTCATAGAGCCAGAACCTAATTTGCTTTTAGAAAACTCCCAACAATTTCTTAGTTTTCTCAAAAATGTTAATTCGGATGCTGTGAAGCTCAATTTTGATATTGGACATTTCTTCTGTGTAAACGAGGATCCAGCGGCTTTAGTAAATAAACTAGCAGATTACATAGAACATTTTCATTTGGCAGATATCTCTTCAAATAGGGTGCATAATCATCTAATACCAGGTCAGGGAGCAATTGACTTTAGTTCAGTTTTTAAGGCTATGAATGAAATAAACTATGATGGGTTTGTAACAGTCGAGCTCTACCCATATCAGGATAATCCAATTGATGCAGCAAAAAAAGCATATGAATATCTTAACGGTCTAATCACCTAACAAC
>JBKPEX010000281.1:0-10498 GCA_046728625.1 Thermoproteota archaeon | reverse complement strand
TGATGATGAAAACACTTGACGATGCATGGAATTCGCAGGACTGGGATACATTTGGGCAGCGTCACGCAGATAATGTCGCTGTATTCTGGCCTGGTCAACCAGAGCCAACAAGGGGTCTGCATAACCATCGTAACGAATCTGTAGAATTCTTCAAGACATTTCCAGACAATCATCTTGTAAATAATCCGTACAAGATACTTTTTTCAAAAGACAATTACACTTGCTCAGTGGCAGACTTCACAGGTACATTTAAAGGTCCTATGAAAGGCCTTGATGGTAAAATCATTCAACCCACAAACAAGAAATTTCATCTAGAGTTTTGCACCGTTGCGACTTGGAATGACGGGAAAATTACAGAAGAACGACTGTTCTATGATTTAGTAGGAATGATAGCCCAACTAACTTGAAGAACTAGATAAGAGACAGAAGAAAGAAAACAAAATCATCAATACGAGCCAATCTACATACATCAACGTTCTATTTGTACAAGGTATTTACTCACCCTTCAATAATTATATTCGATCATTGAGGATTGGACAAACATGTTCCGATAGAAGTGAGACAGTAACGGTATATGAAAATGAAACTTTATAGTGGTGGTGGTGGTAATCACAAGCATGCAAAAATTCAAAAGCTATATGTTATTTGTTGACCCTCTGTATAGTATAGGTATATGAAATTGGAAAAATCCCGGAATATCACTAAAAAATCGAATAGAACTCCGTCTAAGTCAAATCGACGAAGAGATAACAAAAACAAGGATGAAACAGTAAAAGGAAGACAGCGAGTCGCAAAGAAAACAGGCCAGTTGAAAAAGAAACCACAAATAACCATAAGGAGATCCAGTGGTCGCAAAGAAAAATTCGATACAGATCGTATGGCCCAAACAGTAGGTAGATCAGGTGTTCCGTTTCTAATGGCAAGAGATGTTGCGAAAAAAGTTTCACGCAAAATAAAAAAAGAGGCTTACGATCAGCATAGTAAAAGGATCGATAAGAAATCAGGTTCTGCAAAACAACCAAAAGAGACAACCGTGACATCAGGGAGGATACGAAATCTAGTAGACGCCGAATTACGTGACAGGAATCGTAGCGATATTGCTGCATCTTATTCTGGCCAGACTCCAGAAAATACATTAAAAGAACAAAATCTGAAAGACAAACAGCCTGTAGTTGATACGGTAGCTGCAAACAAAAACAGGGTGTTACATGACACAAGTAAAAGAGGAGGAGGAATAATGACTTGACTTGGGAAAAATAAAAGTGAAGCTGTCAAGCATATCTGTGGATGCGTTCTTTGACTAAATGTGTAATAGATGTCATTTATGCGTACCAGTTTTGCGTCTGAATTTTTTTAATTAATTTTCTTATTTTTTATCCCATATTAATCATTTAGATACCTCCTTTGTAACTCAATTCATAATAGACTGATTATTTTTCCGACTTTTTTGAATTTTTCCTAAACTAAAGTTTTATGTCTTCTTAGCAGAAGCCGACAAGCCTAACTGACATAGCTGTGGTATAGGATTTTATCTTCGTATAGTGCATTGAGTTTCTGTGGTTAATCGCAAACCAATTCTACTTGTAGATGAATCTGAGGATTCTGCAAAGGCAATTGATCTTTTCCAAAAATCGGGCATTGAATACATAGAATATAATATTAGGAAATTTGAAGAAAGCTGTTGCGGTGATCTGCCTACAACAAAAGCTCCCTCAATTTTTGCACTTGAAGGAGTTTTCAAGGGGTTAGAGAAAATTAATGAATATGTATCATCGAAAAGAAATACGGCTGAGTATAATCTCGAATCTGAGAGTGCATATTGGTGACCGTCGAATTAGCTCTATAATTAGAATTTGCATTATGAATAATCTGATTAAACGATATTCAAGATTCGAACAAATTAGGGGAGGTAGATTGAGTCTGCTGCAACAATTAAAATCTACAGTACAGAGTAGCTTTAACATTTGGTATTATGAAGGATCATTTTCGAGAAGATGACGCACCGGTCATCTTTTTCTTAGAAAAATAAATGACCTAGCAGCATGTGATCCGTTAAGAAAATTATGTCTACTGCTTCAACCTTCTCACTAACAAGAACATTCACTGTCTTATCTTCTACGAATAATGGTGAAGGTAGAATTTTAAGGGTAGATCTCACGACTGCCGCAGTAACAGATAACATTAGCGTGGTTACGATAGACAAATGCATTGACTGTTAGTTTCTCTTAGTAATCCATTTTGTAATCCAATTGTTTCCACTATCTCTGCTTATTTTGATAGTAATACTTTAGGACTCTTGCATTCCTTCCTATAAGCAGACCAGCACTTACCATAAGAAGAAGGTCGGTAATTGTAAACGCTAATATTGTCATTCCTGGATCTATATGAATTAGTGGCTGCATGGTAGGAATGGCACTACCATTTTCTAGCATCGATTCATGGTTAGTAAAATAAAATCTTTCTGAACCAATAAAAACAAAATTAATTATAGTACGCACAATTAATGCTGCAACGTATAGCAGATAAACAGGCAATCCTCCCTTTGAGTAAAAGATAGCAGGAGTTCCATCATGAGGGGCAACGTTCCAAAATGAGAGAATTCTTTTTGAATATCTATATGAACCATAACCAGAAACTATAACAACAGCAGAATACGGAATAACGTACGCGAAGGGTACGCTATCAATTAAGAAAGAGTTGTAAACCAGAAATGAGGCGATAGCAAGATAGTATGCCGAAAAAATTATTGATTTTTTTACACTTACCCTTGTTCCCCGCATGGCTTTTCTAATCCTAAAAATAATTATTAATATGGTAACAGCAAACGTGGAAATTAATACAAAAATGGAGAGGCTATTAGTATTAATGCTATACAATAGCTATGAAAATAAAGAAAACGTATATTTAGCTTACATTGTGGCTGTTGAAAGTGCGCAGTCAATGGAAATGACTGATAGTGCTACCTAAAAGTCAAAGTGGGGCCACAAAATATACATAGTTGTATTTCATCCTAAGCCAACAATAACTTGGTTTGATCGTCTGACTGGACATCATAGCATCATAATTTTGACTTGCAAAAGTTCTTTCTGTGTCAGATTAAGATAAAAAGTGCCATTGTAGCTAGAAATTATCTTCCTAATATTTATTAAAAATGGGCTCCTGTCTTATGTCGAGATCATTGGAATATTTACCCTCATGACGGTATTCATGTCATCCGAAAAAATAGTCTCTGTCCTAGGGTATGATCCCGTCTTCGTACTTCAGGTCCCATATAATAATCCTTATATAGTAAACCATTTCTGGCCTTCTATTATGAGCACTCAACAGCCAGAAGAAAAAGATGATGAAGAAAGAGCAAGAGAGGAGCAAGAACTAGAAGATGAAGAGAAATATGATACACTCTGATATGAGAGGAGAATAGCCAACTGTATTTTCTAAAGAAGCGATCCTTAAAGAAGAGCTTTAGCGTTCTCTTAGGAATAGTGATTCATTTTAATTAATATTTTGCATTTGATTTGTAAATCAAGGTTTTAGCAAGTTAACTGGCGGTTTACGGGAGATATAAAGGAATTTGGCTAGACATTATTGTCAATTAACATCATTACTAATTTCTGCTAAAGCCTTATAATTTTTAAGCGATGTCCTGGACGATACTAATATTATGAGAAATTTACAAAAAAAGGAGTTCTCTGCATTAGATGGAAACATGTTTATACGAAAACCAATAGACAATGAACATCTATCAAACAAAGTAAACCAAAATGATTAACAAATACGTAGAAATGGCTGGATAGTATTTCTTGTCAGATAAATATATGTGATAAAAGACATGATGAGAATAACACATGGGAATTATAACAGGCTCACAGTTGCATCAGACACCCGAAGATCAGCGGAGGCATAAAAAATAGGATGAGAAGGTTGGTTGAACTGCTTTCTTTTTATAATCCAATGTTAATATTTCTCTAAAGAAGAGGTGTAGCTGCATTAGTTCTGGTAATGATTCAACTCTGTTTTCGAATTTTGTAGATACATGTGAAAAAATACGAACAACTACCAGTAAAAATATGAAAGTAAATATCCTTTCGAGATATCTTTGTTCGCTAAACGATGACGAATCTTTGCCTATTGCTGTTCTGTTCTTCTCCAATAGAATATTCCCACGAGGTTCAAAATTTCTGATGAACACAGGATATAGTACGATAATACAAGTACTTTCGGAAATAGCCACCATGGATTCAAAACAAATTCAGAACGTATACTTACAACATGGAGATATGGGTGCATTGGCCGAGTATGCGGTATCAAATAGGAACATGATTTCACTTTTCCAACAGCAACAGCCTTTGACATTAATATCCACACATGATCGACTTAAAAAAATCGCAGATACTATTGGTTCTGGTTCTGCTAAAGATAAGAAAAATATCTTGAAAGGACTACTTATAGACAGTTCACCACTTGAAGCAAAATATCTGATAAAAATCATAAATGGGGAAATGAGGATTGGTTTGACTGAAGGTCTGGTAGAAATTGCAATATCAGAAGCATTTTGCCAGGACCTTAAAGATGTTAGACACGCGATGCTCTTTTTAGGAGATATTTCTCAGCTGGTGATCTTGGCCAAAAAAAACTTATTGCATACTGCACTAATTAAGCCGCTTACGCCCCTAAGTTACATGTTAGCAGATGTGATGTTCACCGCAGAAGAGATAATGGCCTATTATCAAAAGCCTTTGATTTGTGAATTCAAATATGATGGTATACGAGCACAAATGCATAAGTTTGGACAACAAATTAGACTATTTTCTCGTAAGCTTTCCGATGTTACAATGGCGTTTCCTGAATTAGCTAATGCTGCAGCTGATACGAGACTATTGGTATCAACAACAGCACCCCTTTCACGGATCGATTTTATTTTAGATGGCGAGGTGATGGCTTTTCAAAGTGGTAAACCCCTCCATTTCCAAGAACTCCAAAAAAGGCTTCATAAAAAAAATTTGACAGAACAAATAATGTCGCAAATCCCAGTAGTGTACATAGTATATGATATCATGTATTTCAATGGAGAAAACTTAATCAGAAAGCCGATTAAAGAAAGAAAAGAAGTTCTATCAAATATAATTTTTAACGAACATATCATTAACTCCAGCTATAAGTTTGTAACTTCGGAGGAAGAAATTATTGAGATGTTTGAAAAGAGCAGAGACATTGGTCATGAAGGACTACTGTTAAAAGATCCAGATTCTCATTACCATCCCGGAAAAAGAGGAAAATATTGGGTAAAGATGAAAAAGGAATTGGACACAATTGATGCAGTTATTGTAATTGCTGAATATGGACATGGAAAGAGGGCAGGCATGTTATCTGACTACACGTTTGCAGTAAGAGATGATCCCGACAGTAACACTAGTCAATTAAGAACAATTGGTAAGGCCTACTCTGGATTAACCGATGATGAAATAATTGAAACTACAAAAAGATTAAAATCAATTATGCTAAAAGATGAGGGCATTAGAATAATAGTAAAGCCAGAAATAGTTTTAGAGATTGCATTCGACAGTATCCAGAAAAGTAATAGACACGATAGCGGCTTTGCATTACGTTTTCCCAGAATAAAGAATATACGTGAAGACAAAACTGTCTCAGATATAGATTCACTTCAAAAAGTAAAACAAATTTACGAAAATCAAACTTATATAATGAGTAAAACGCGTAGAAATGGTAACACAACTTTTTGCTGATAAATTTTGGGCTTGTCTCTGGTTGAACCCGTAAGCAAAAGCTCTAGAGGTTATATTTGAAGATCTACTGGACAACACCTTACCCGGCTCAGTCTAGTTCCTCTAACCTCTTTCTTATACATGGGATTTTAAATGGATGGTGTATTATCAGACTTCAAGCCTTAGTTGCAATAAGCGTTCCACTTTGAATTTCGAATTCAAGTGTATGACCCAATCTTTACGTTAGCAAAAGTTCAGTATGTGTGGCAGGGGACATAATAGAAGCATATAGAAAGCGCTTCATAGGTACTGTGTCAGTTGTCGGTACTGCGTTCAGGTGTGTTCTTTTCTAAATTTTGATAATGTCACTTTTGGACGAACTAGTAAAATCTATAGTAAGGCCGACATTTTGTAAACAATGACAATATCTGCTATCTAAAGTCTCATATAGAATGCTAACTATAAATGACTATACTATCATGTACGCTCAAAGTAATAATCTGGGAGACAGAACAAACCAAGAAAAACAATATCATTTAGTACAAACGGCTCCAGATGCAAGTAATATAATCTCCAAGCAGGTATTCTATAAGAGAAGGGATGAAATCTTTGAGTACTTGAAGCTATTCGGTTATAAACCAGATAATACAATTATTCAAGTCCATATAACAGGATTCTTTCATAAAAAGGCACAGATTAGTCAAAAAGAAAAAGAGCGTCATATATCAGCAGTGAAAAGATACGGCGGGACCTCCTTTGTAGTTCTAGGCAGGACACATGATCCATCTATAATGAAAAATGTTACAAAACCTAGAAAGAGAAATGCCTCGGATACAAGTCCTGGATACATTGGGTATCTATGGAAAAATAAAGACATCCAAAAAAGATCGCCGCATGAAGTCATACCGCTGGACTTCGTTCCGATTCATCTGCCCTATCCTGCTGATTGGAAGAAGATGTTTGCAACCAAAGGATTTATGTTAGCGTTGCATGTTCCTGCATCCTTTGCGAGATATAAAAATCGACTTACAAGAGAGCTTTATCGGATCGCTAAAACTGGTGTTAATGTCAAGAATCAATGGACATTTCTTAACGAGATAATCCAACTTGGATCTAATAATATAAAAAAGGCTACCACATACTCTATCAATACCGTCCTTAATGCAAACCAGACAGAAGGGACTCTTATTCATAGGAATTATAGTGTAGACAAAAATATAACGGAGAATGATGACGCCGAGGATAGAGATCCGCTTAAGATCCTCAAAAGAAGATTAGCCAATGACGCAGTAAGAAGCGATTATTAATATAATTATTGCAAATGCAATAGCAAGAAAACAACTTCAAAAGTATCAACCGCAGTTGAAGAGGAATTATCTACTTTGTATTGAAAGGGAAGACTCCTCTTTTTTTACACAAATAACGGATTCGGCTTAGTAGATAGAGACGGAGAAATTTTTGTTAAATCTCGACTTTATGAAATGCAATACTTCGGCTTCTGAAGAGAAATATTGTATATTATTAAATTCAGGATTTTGGTGCTTTTTCGTCTCAGTGACAAACTCAAGAACAAAATTACCGCAGACATTTCTGTTTATAAAAAGCTTTTTGCACCGGGTCTGCTGCTCTATTCTGATCCCTTCATCAAGGTCAAGAGACATTAATTTCTTGGCAAGTTCCTTTTCCTTATTCAGTCCAGAGTCCATAATTGCGAGAACCCATTCATCAAAAGTAATGCCGAGGTAGGATATAATGCTTATGAGCGGATGACGTTAGTCTGGCCGATAACTTTTCAATATGGCAGGTAGTTGTAATTCCTATCAGAATCTTTGCATCGTATTGAAGCCGTGAGGAAAATGAGAGAAGCTTGATTTGACCACTCTGAGTTGTAGATCCGGGATAGACCTTAATAATGAATTAAAATCTATATCATTATTAGTTATTGAGACTATTTAACACATTATCCGGTCTGAAAGACAAGGCAACGCCAAGGAATGAGAGCTTTAAGATGTTGATATGTGGACCTACCGTGTATGACTTTTCTCATCTTGGCCATGCAAGGATACTTCTATTTTATGACTTGGTGGCAAGGTATTTAATGTTAGGTGGAATGCAAACGACAGCAATCTTAAATATCACCGATATAGATCCCAAGCTATCATTTCGGGCAAAGGACGAAAAGTCGTCGCCAGAAGATATTTCTAATAGATTTGTAAACGAACTCTTGATTGATATTAAATCCTTAGGTATAGATACGTTTAGTATCGCCAGAACATCAGATTATGTAAAAGCTGCTAGAACACTAATAGTCGGCCTTGTTAATAAAAAGCGTGCTTATTTTGCTAGCGGCAACATTTATCTAGATACAAGTTCGGTCAGCTCTTACGGTAGGCTCTCAAAAATGAGCCGAGAAGATCTGCTTAATAGAAGAGTTGACATAGCGCCAGGAAAAAAAAGTCCTAATGATATTATGCTTTGGAATGGTAGTGATGATTTCGGCCAGAAATATCATGACGACTCCATAGGGGTAGGTGTGCCCTGGTGGC
The DNA here is from genome assembly GCA_046728625.1 of Thermoproteota archaeon. GTDB lineage: Archaea > Thermoproteota > Nitrososphaeria > Nitrososphaerales > Nitrososphaeraceae > DASQQB01. Next base: position 2,229 of record JBKPEX010000281.1, on the reverse strand, counting down.
ATATGCAGGACTCTTCTGTGGCTATGTCAATTTTTAACGGAAGATACGATATGCATGGTGGTGCAATGGAGCTAGTATATCCTCATCACGAAGCACTCATGGCACAACTGCAGGCGGTAACGTCATATCAAAAGCCAGTCAAGATTTGGAACCATGTAGCCTTAGTGAACATCAATGGCAAAAAAATGTCCAAATCTTTTGGCAACATAGTAAGAATAAGGGATATGATGAGAAAATATAACTCGAATACTATACGGCTTTATCTCTTTTCGAAGCATTACAGACAACCTATCATGTTCTCAGAATCTGAACTTGGTAAATTCCAGTCTACGGACGAGATAGTTGCAAATGCACTTTGGAGCGATGTTAGTACTAATACTAAAAAGCCTCATCATAGGACAAAACTAACCAATAAATTCACCAGCTATCTGGAGAACGATGTAAATACTCCTGCCGCCTTGCAATTAATGATAGAAACAGCAAAGAAGGGTCATTCTACTCCAGATCTGCAGCACATGGCAAGAATTTTTGGACTTGTTTATTGACAAGCGGTTAAGGCAGTACCAGAGACGAAGCGACTGAACAGATACGATAGCACATTATTTTTATTGTCCTTATTTTTAACTCTACTATAGCACTTGACTCATAATACTGCCAAGGAAGAAAAAACAGAGTTGCTGTACGGTGTAGAGGCAGCCGTAGAAAGGGGAGCTCAGTTCATGAAAAACGTAAAACTTGGAATGGATCTTTTTGGAGAAAAAAATGGACCCTCCATCATAATGGAGTTTGATGTGTACAAGAACAACTATGTCGATGTTATAAGAAGGGGAGGTAAAATACGTTTCATTACTGAAATAACAAAAGAAAATTTATCATATTGCAAAGAGTTGAGAAAGATTGTTACTGAAATGCGTCACATGGAAGGTTTAGTTGGCGGAATATCCGTTAGTGAATCCGAATACATGTCTACAAGTACGCTTAAAGAAAAAGAACTGTTAACACAGGTTTTCTATAGTAATGCTGATGAGATTGTTCGACAAGGACAATACATATTTGACGCATTTTGGAAAAACGCTATCCCGGCTGAAGAAAGGATCAAAGAAATAGAGGAAGGAATTAAAGCAGATTTTATCGAAACGATTAGGGAGTCGGCTAGAGTACAGAATATCGCTTTTGAGCTTGTAAAGTCATGTAAAGAAGAAATATTAATAATATTTTCAACGGCTAATGCATTTTTTAGGCAAGAGCGTAATGGAGGAATTGCCCTATTAATTCAAGCAGCAACGCGTCATAATATAGATGTCAGAATTCTGGTCCCGTATGACCAAAGATTACAACAATTCATTACATCATTAGGTACAAATGATAATAATACTAACAATAAAGATAGACATAATAAGATAAATATCAGATTTTTAGAACAAAACTTGCAGACCAAAATCACAATTTTAATAGTAGATAAAAAGTCATCTTTGGCAGTAGAGCTAAAGGATGACACAGAAAATAGTATTAATCGCGCTATTGGATTGTCATCGTACTCCAATAGCCGATCAACCGTACTGTCATACGTTTCAATATTTGAAGCTCTCTGGCAACAAACCGAAATGTACGAGGAACTGAAAGTTCAGGATAGAATGCAACAAGACTTTATCAATATAGCAGCTCACGAACTTAGAACGCCTATACAACCGATACTTGGACTATCTGAAGTTGCTCTTTCTAAAATTGTACAAACAAAAGACTCGGAATTGATTCAGCTTTTGGATATCATCTATAGAAATGCAAAAAGACTACAACAACTTACAGAAGATATATTAGACGTAACAAAAATAGAAAGCCACAAGCCACTGATATTAAACAAAGAGGCAGTGAATCTGAATGACCTGATCACAAAGACCATATCTGAGATAGCAAGAAACAAAGAATTATTCAACTCTAAGCACAGAGATATAAAATTATTAAAAACAACAACGTCGTCGGCTAGGGGGGACATAACAGTCCTGGCTGACAAAGCAAGGATTACTCAAGTAATTTATAATCTTATAAGTAACGCCATAAAATTCACAGACGAAGAGGATACTATTTCCATTTCGGTTAATTCTACAACAAGAGATCAGAAGGAAAAATTTGTTATCATCACTGTAAAGGATACCGGAGAAGGTATAAGCCCTGATATAATGCCTAGGTTATTTACTAAATTCGCATCCAAATCTTATACAGGGACAGGAC
>JBKPEX010000030.1:0-2351 GCA_046728625.1 Thermoproteota archaeon | reverse complement strand
ATAATTTAAGTAATAGCCCCTTTAGCGATCATTTCTTCACTACAGCGTATTATACTACTCACATTATTTCAACTATCTAATAATTATTATTATCCCAAGCTAAGATCCTATTCCGGTAACGTTAACACCGTACCATTTCGTCAAGTTATTTGGAGTAGATATACAAGTCAATTTGGCTGTGATTTCGTTTACTCCTTGTTTTATAGTAGTATACTTAGGGCTCAGAAGAAATGTCCATTTAGAATAATCACTTGGTCCTCCGGTGCCCTTTGCTATAGATGGCTGGTAAGGTTTTATACCATTTACTATAACTGAAACTTTACACTTAGCAGTAGCGTTATCTGTAGATATCCCAGATATAGATATATTTTTACCACTGCTAGCAGTAGTTGTAGGCAGCTGTTGACCTTTTATAGGGTAAGTTATCTTTACTCCTATATGAACAGGCATTTTCTGTTGCGTTGGCGATAGCGGTTGTTTCTGTGCGTATGCAAAATTATTATCATTTTTGTCTATACCTAAGCTGTAAGAAAAAATCATTACTATTAATCCTGAGATAAGAAACAGAGCGAAAGTTGATTTTTTTGTATCCTTTTGTAGTGATGGGATATTTTTCAAATCATTCTTATGTTTCTTCATTCCCGTGTAATAAATCTTAAGATTTGTTTTTTATTTTATTACGATAGGAGACGAAGAATCGCGATATCCAATTATGTATCTTTGTGATCTGCCAAAAAGAACTTGGCTTATCTGGCTTTAGGTAGATTAGAACTAGCAGATTTCATAAGATCTAATTACATTTTTTTCGTACTTTTCCCATATCAAATCAGTTCGTGCAAATTCGAATATTTTTTGTCTTTTCTTATAAAGGTCATCCAAATTATCTGCATAATACTCTAGTTGAGTTGCCATGTGATTGTAATCTTCAAAACTAAAACAATTATCTTTCAGTTTTTCTCTTATAGATGTGAAAGAAGAGGTGCACATAACAAACAAACCAGCATGAGCATATTCGTACGTCTTATTCGGACCAACAAAGTAGTGTGACCAATGCTTTTTCCATGGTAATAGTCCTATAGAATGATTTAGCATTTCCTCATACATGGCACTCCTTGGAAGAAAACCAGTGTAATTTACCTTTGTTCCAGACAACTCCTCGTTCCAGCCAATAATAGTGAGGGTGACAATTTCTCGATCATTGAAGGTATTGGTAAGACCATCTAAATTCCTGTTTGGATATTTCTCCTTATTAAGTCCATCACTTCCAGCATAGACAGATGACAAACTATTATGAAAAGACGGCATTTTAATATCTCTAATTTCACACTTCATAGGAAAATTTGGTACAACAAATATGCGATTGTTATTCTTACCAACGATCCTTAATTCTTCAGCGATTTCATCAGATACCGTAATTGTAGGACAAGACGAGACTAATTCCTTTTCCCAATCTGTCCATAGACGTATTGCATAATTATTTATTAAACGTCTTCTGATTTTCTTTGCACTAGCTATTATACTAAATAGCCGACTCTTCCGATCTTTTATTTTGTCTCGCAAAAAAAAATGATCACTGTTGTTTGCCATTTCGATTAATAATTTTGAATGCTTTGACCAATACTCGTGATCATCGTATACATATGGTAATTCAAGTTCAGACATCATTTTTGCTGAAAAAATATTATGAGCGTGTACTATGTCAGGTTTTACTTGTTTTATAATTCTTTGAACTTGCTTTTTAACTGAATGCCAATAGAATGGAATCCCCATTCTAGCTTTGGCTGTCCAGTCAATTTCACAGATATTAGAAAAAGTCTTTCTACTATAATCGTTTGAAGGTTTTCTGCCAGCAAATATAACTTCATGGCCAAGCTTGGAGGCAGTGATCGCAGATTTTTCAACTCTCCAGTCAGGCAAAGATTCATGTGACAAATGAAGAATCCTCACGTTTTGAGATCACCCTTTTTATAATTACCCATATAAGTTGTAATACTTGGTAATATTTACTTAAACTATAAGTGTATCTGACATCAATTACATAATTTGGTTTTGTTTAGACTTTGACTGTCAATATTTTGAAATTAATAACCGAATCCTCGTTTGTGTCTTTTAATGGATATATATTTGTTGTAGTAGTTTAGTGAGATCTAGGAAAAGACATGGTGAGCATAGCATTAAGGCCCAGTCAGTCGTTGTCGCTAAATGAATGAAGGTTGAGGATGGAAGTAAATGAATTCCAGTGCCAGTGAAATTATATAGGTTTCAGAGTTAGGGTACTAAGATGTCGAGGTCTGGTGCATACATACTCCACATAGGTGACCAAGCAGGAGTAGCATGCATCTTAGCAAAGT
>JBKPEX010000382.1:0-2410 GCA_046728625.1 Thermoproteota archaeon | reverse complement strand
AAAGAAGTCACCTTTGGATATTAGTATGATCTTTATTTTATCCGTATTTTTAATTTGATTTTTATAATCTGTAATTACATGTAGTATGGCTTTGTTAAGATCAAATTGTTCTTTCTTTAGAATTAAAGAATTACTTTCAATTTTTGAAACATCTAGTATATTTTCTGTAAGTCCTTGTAGCCTTCTTGCATTTCTGATAATGATATCCAGATATCCAAGTTGCTCGTTATTATTAATTTTAGAATAGAGAATATCAGCCAAACCCAGTATGGGCTGAATAGGTGTTCTTAATTCGTGAGCTGCTATATCGATAAACTCTTTTTGCATTTTATCGTGTACTTTTAATCGTTCATTTGCATCTTTAACATGTTGATATAGTTCAGCCTGCTTCCACAAGTTCTCAAATATTGCGACATAAGATAAAACACCTGCTTTACTAGTCGAATAAGTAGATAATCCTATTGCTCCATTAAAACTTGCTTTCGAATCATCCCTTAATTCCATCACGAGAGACTCTTTTCTATCAACTATTAGAATAGTGGCTTTAGTATCTGACATTTGTTCGATATATCGAATATCTATATCGGCATTTACATGATCTAATCCTTTCAAGTTCGCAATTGTACTGAGAGGTAGACTTTGAGGCGGTGATGGCGTCAAGAGTCTGACTTTTACATTACGTTCTTTTGCTGCTTCAGCTAAGGATGGTATCACGCCAATTTTCTCTTGACGAAGAATAGCATTTGTAGTAGGAATAATAAGCAATATTTCCTTTTTAGCAGATTTTACTATACCAACATAGAGCTTCGCTGCTGTATCTGCATTTTGAATAACTTCTATGGAAGCTAAATGTTTTCCTTCTTCAATATCTCTTATTCTATCTTTAGCATCTATTCCATTTTTCCATAGTTCCTCAAAGATGGAAGTAAAATGAGTAATATAGTCAGGTTCATTACTAATTAAAAGGCTCTGAACCATTTTTCCATTTTCCATTTTTTCTATTGTTGCTGCTATTTCTTTATCCGAAACTCCAAAACTCATAGGTGGCAGATTTTTGACATGTCTTATTTCCATGCCGTAGTCCAAATAAATTTTGGATAATTTCACATTGTCACTATCTATACTAGTAATGTATTTTATACCCTTATGCTCTCCTTTTTTATATTTATCCATCAGTTTTTTCTTTATTTCAAAGAAATAGTTATAACTATACAGCAATCCCCCAGGTGTTATACACGTGTATAGTTCGTTTGAGTTAGCAGTCAGACGAGCAATCTCTTGAACAATTTCATCAGGCTCTTCTATTATTCTAGTTTCCTTATGTATTACGCCTTCTTCTATTTCTCTAATCCTCTGTTCAGCTGGAACTGCAGTACTCCAGAGTGTGTCAAAGATATACTGTCCTTGTTCTACCACTTCTTTGACATTGCTATAGATAACTTGTGTAAGTGGTTGTGCTTGTTGCAGTACTGTAGTAGCCATATATTCACTTTCGCTTACTGCGAGGCCACCCTTAACTCCACCTAAGTGGCGAAGCTCATCAACTAATCTCATCAGCTCTTTGCAGTGTTGAACATTCTCTTTTGTAATTTCAGTAAATGCTCTTATTTTCCCGCCTCTTCTCCTGATATCAATATACCCATTCTTATATTCTTCAATTTCAACTACTATAGAGGGAGCTCTATGATCAAAATAAATGTCCATTTTTTCTTTAGCATTAGACATAAAATACAAACCTCTTCCTACTGCGTTTTCGACTCCATATAGTATCTCGGACTTCTTTCCAGGATAACTAGGTGCAAGAGGTTGAATTGAGATCAGTGTAGAGAATAAAGGTTAATGTACCTTATAAAGAGCTTTAAAATATATCTAGGGTTCTTCGATAAATAACAACTAATTTCTGAGCTTGTGAATCAAAAAAATAATAATTAAAACCAAAGCGATCAAATGATCGCATACAGGATTTATGATATAAAAAGATCAGTAGCAATGCATTGAATACTACATGATATACTCTTATTTATAAAATAGAGGCATTACATTTGTTTTCATTAATTTCATTTTCTATAACCTTCGATAGGTTAGAAAATTAATTAAAATATAATAACATGATACCAAGTATCCACATGGGACAGGGGATTTTTCATTCACTTGCAACAAACCCATATAGCCTTGGTACTGCAATGGCTGTGAATTTACGAACAGGTATTTTTAGAATTCGCAATATGATAGTTAAAATCAAACAGAAGCTGTTATAATTTATTATTCTTATCAATATATATTATATGGGAGAGAAGCAGAGCATAATAGTGGTGATTGGTATCGGTGAATGGTGACAGCAAGCAATTTATCTCACAGCAATTGCTATGGATTGGCATATCTCTAGGAATAAGCCTTGCAATATCATTTT
>JBKPEX010000406.1:0-5913 GCA_046728625.1 Thermoproteota archaeon | reverse complement strand
TTCCATATATCCACTATAGTCTAGTCTAATTCTACTAATATTCTTCACGAACAACATGTGGAGAAGATGCTTTGAATATAGCACATACAACATCATCTGGTTTAATTCCTAGATCAATTTTAGCCTCATTGGTTATCCTTGATATTATATGAAAGCCACCTTCTGTAATTAGGTGTATGTTAGATACGCCTGGATTGTGGTGGTTGTTATGGGTCTTTAGTACTTTAGCCCTTACAACATTCCTTGCACTTGTTTTTACTATTTCCTTTGAAAGAATGATATCTTCTGGTCTGACTATTATTCCAACCTTGCATCCAACACTGTAATCTCCTATAACCTCTAATAGATGTGGACCCATTTTGAAAATAGTAACACCATCTTTTGATTTTATAACGTTTCCTTCTAAATAGTTCCCTCCTTCTCCCTCTCTTTCCCCTTTATTGAAAACATTAGATTGGAATAGAGAAGTTGAATTATTATTATTATTATTATATTGGTATGTCAGTAGAGTTTCAAGCTTAGCGGTGTGTTCTATAATACCATTTTGCAATATCGACACAGAGTCAGCAAGTGAATAAACATCCTCTTCAAAATGAGTTATGTATATAGTTGGCATTGTTTGTCTTTCTTTAAGAATTCTTCGCAACTGCAATCTTAACTTTCTTTTAGTTGAACTGTCTAGATGAGCCAGCGGCTCGTCCATCAGCATAACTCTTGGCCTTGTTACAAGCATCCTAGCCAATGAAACCTTTTGTATTTCTCCTCCGCTTAGTCCTTGAATATATCTGGTAAGTAGGTGTGAAATTCCAAGATCCTTTATGAGTTTTGTAATCCCAGGATCCTCAATACTCTCTCCGTCAGATCTTCTTCTCTTATCTGAAAGGCCAAAACTGATATTTTCATATACATTTAGATGAGGAAATAAACTTGGATTTTGAAATATGTAGCCTACCTTTCTAAATTCTACAGGCAGATTAGTTATATCTATACCATTTATACAAATAGAACCACTGTCTGGCTTTAGCAATCCCGAAATGAGATTGAGAATCGTAGTTTTACCACTCCCTGTAGGTCCAATCATAACCAAAATTTCATTATCATTTACTTTCAGATTTATAGGCCCTAATGTAAATCCTCCACGAAACTTCTTGGTCACGTTTACAAGTTCTAGCATCAGTTGATTGGCTCACCTGTAAGTTAGTTTCAATATATCATGTTTTTTCTTGGTAGTAATGTAAAAGACGATTACAGCTATAATTGATAATAAGATAACTAGAATTATACCCGGAACAGCCTGCCTTATTCCACCCATTGCATTGTCTTCAAAGATCTGAATCGAGATGGTATGTGGGTTATATGCCATCATCATAGTTGCTCCAAGCTCCCCTATGGCTCTCACCCAAGACATTATAACACCTATAATTAATCCAGTTTTAGCCAGTGGAAGTGAAACCATAAAGAAGGTCTCGATTCTGGACTTCCCTAATATTCGTGCAACTTTCTCATATGATTCGTCTACTGATTCAAATGCTGCTTGACTTGCAAGTATCATAAATGGCGAAGCCACATAAGTTTGTGCTATTATTACTCCCAATGTAGACTGTGTAAATTCAATTCCAGGAAAAGCTTGAACTAGGGGTGAATATGGACCAAAGACTCCTAGGAGGAGAACTCCACTTGCCAGTGGAGGTAGGACTAAGGGAATAATAACTATAATCCGCAAGACAAATTTTCCCGGAAAATTGTTATATCTGGCTAAAAAATATGCTAAAGGTATTCCAAAAAGAGATAAAAGCGATGTTGAAATAGTTGCGGAAATTAAACTCAAGATAAACGCTTTATCAGCTTGTGGTCTTGTTAGCGAAGATAATAGCATGGGAAGAGGTTCAGCAAACATCAAAATAGTAACAAGCGGATATGCAATATAGGCTAAAGTTATTCCAGATAAAATAAGTATAATAATATTGAATCCTTGATGCATTATTCTCATTGAAATCCCTAATACTGCTGCTGTTTCACGTTATATTATGTTAAGTTATATGTGCTTGTTGTAGCTTGTCTTTTATTCTATTGCTATTTTATAGCATCTATTTTCGTAGCATATTTCTTATAGGAGAAGGTATTTTGTCTACGCTTCCTTCAGCGACAAGTCTTTGAATATAGTTTAATCCTTGGCTTTCTAGAATATGTTCTCCGTCAACAGATAGTAGGAACTTTACGAAAGATATAGATCCATTTAGGTTTTTGACTGTTTCTGGTATTGTTATGGAAAAATAAATTGGTTCGCCGTAGATAGTTTGGCCGCTATTCAACGTGTATGAAACCTTTCTGTAGAAATCAGAATAAGTAGGGTTTGCTAGGTTAATCTGTGAAGGGAGCGTAATATACGACAAACCTCTAGCTATAGCTTCGTGTTTATAAGCAGCTATTGCATCTAATTGTCCTGATTCTAAAGCAGTCTTGAGAGTTTCTTCTGGAAAGAGTTGTTTGGCATTCCGATCATCTCCTAAAATTCTTTGCTTAATGGTTTGGTCGCGGTAGTATAAGTTAGATAGCTTGGCAGTTATAATCATATAATATCCTTTTGGATCCAATTCTGGATCAGTTCTTCCAAATTTGAAGTGTTGTTTTGACAGAACCTTATACCATGGTATTTCTCCCATCCTCACTTTTTCTAAGTCGATATAAAAGTGGCTATTAGGCAAATATGCGATTACGATTTCAGCAGATGCAAACTTTACAAGCCATTGTGCAAGAGGAATAGTCTTACTACTACTATCCCGAATATCGCTATTTGTAATCAACTTCATTATGGGAAGTGTGCTTGCGCTGACAAATACATCAGGTCTTCTTTGCCCATCTATGATCATATTTGCGATCTGTAGCGAGCCTCTTGCTTCACCAGTATAAGTATAACCTGTGTCCCGCTCAAACGAAGGTCCTAAGACCTTCTCAAATGTATTTACAAGGGAAGCAGCATACATTACAAAAACTTTTCCTTGGTTTAAAAAAGAAAAAGAAGGAGCAGCAGAAGAGGAAGAGGGAATTTGTTGCTGCTGCGTGTTTGCAGTTAGGGACAGGCTGTTAATTGATAAAAAATACAGAGCAGCAGTAACAATAGAAAATATTACAGTGATGATGAATTTGTTTCTAGTCATGGAGATTGGTAAAGTCATTTAAAATCTCGATAAATTACTATTGTTAATATTTATTATTTTCAAGAGCATTTCCCCTTTTCTCCTCTTGTCCTCTCTTCTCCAAAAAAATTAACTAGATTGGACAAATGCCTCACAGACACATTCATAACAGCCAGTATCCTGAGTTGTTTCGCCATAACTATTTGCATCATAGACATTGGCATGATCCTCGTATGAATGACCGCATTTTTTGCATTTCATACTATTTTAAATTATAGGAACCATTCTAATTTGTGTATTTACTTCTAGTCAGGTCATTATGATCATAATAATGGCCTTCAAGAGATCAACCACAGAGCCTATTTCCTAGCAATGATTTAGGATGAGAGATGTGAAAGATCACTAAATTTGTTATCAACCTCAAATGGTAGTGAAATAGTAGCAGTAGGAGGAGTAGCAGTAGCATCTGAATAGTTGATTATTAAGTATCCAACGGTATAATAGAGGTGGTTAGTCAGATAGTGGCGGCAGCATGGTAGGGCAAAGGAAAGCCATAGCGATTTTGGGGATGTTTTTTGCCGTATTAGGAGGGATTGTATGGTTTCTCCAACAGAATAGCATAGCAATAATTCTATGGGGAATTGCAGCATTGATATTATTTAAATTGAATAAGCGTAATAAAAAAAATATTCGGCGGCGCAAAAATAATAGTTACAGATAATAGTGTCACAGCTGTGAACCTTTGATTCAATTTTCTATGCTTATATAATTCAAAATAATGTTACAAGGAATAATATTAAGCAGCAGTATCATTATAATCTAAAAATGCTTTTCGCAGTTTTGAACATTAGAAGATCATGTGCATCTTGATCAAGTTCGAGCCTTTGAACAAAGCTAAGGTAAGAATTCATATCGGAAATAGGCCAATCGCTTCCATACAATAGACGATGCGGACTACCCACATAACTTAATAGTTCCTTTATTTTACCTATATAGTGTTTATCAACAGATGACGTGAAGTCGCCAACAAACAGACCAGAAATATCTGCATATACATTTTTATTTTTGTACAGTACCTCTTGACAATCTACTATCCAAGGATTTCCTAAATGACACATGACAATTTTTAATTCAGGATTATCCACTGCAACATCATCTACATTCAAAGGATGAGAAAACCTAACCTTAGCTGTATTTGAAAATGTATCCCCGGTATGAATTACAAGCGGATACTCATACTCAATGCACATGTCATAAATTCTTTGATATCTCTCATCATAAGGATAATAATGTTCATAGCCACAATAAAGCTTTATTCCTTTAATAAGACCATCTTTTAACCAAATTCGATAATTTTTTAAATCCTGATCAGTATGATTATCAATTGTAAATCCTGCCACAACTCCAAGTTTACTGCTTTTATTGTCATGTTTATTTATAATATCAATAATTTGGGATGCAGATGGTCTATGCGCATTCACTTCATAGGAGGAGAGAATAATGGAATAATCAACATTATTATTTTCCATGGATTCAAGTAATGCGTTTAATCTTCCCTCTAACGAAAGGACCTTTTTTATCTCACTAGTGCCATTGTAATCATTTAGGTGAACATGGCAATCTATAATTGACGACATATATTATTCTCTATAATTATTATATGAAAGGCTCGCTAACTTTGGATTTATCCATTCTATAAAACTAGCATAGTTTAATGAACGCTTGTCATAAAGGTAATTGGGAAGTATTTTAATGAATTTAAAACCATTTTTTAATTGAAAAGATAGAACTGGATCGTTAAGTTTTCCAGTTACTACTTTATCTGCATATTCTTCAGCTGACATACTGCTTGCATATTTATAATAGTTGTATAACCTTCCTCCAGCTATTATTCTTCTTATATTTAATTTCATGGCTAGCTCTTTTCTTTTGTTATATAGCATTGTTGCAATGCCTTTACGACGAAATAATGGGTGTATAGAAATATCAGCACCATATAGACTATCAGCATTTGGATTATGATTTGTAAATAGCCCTTGTCCAGTAATGTCGTACCACGTATGGTCTGCATAATTGGGTTTTAAATGTACAAGTAGGCTGCTTGCTGAACCAATTATTCTTCCATTAACTTCAGCACAAAACTGTCCTTCTGGGAATATACTAATATGATTTTCAAGGAAAGATGATGGCCATATCATCCCATATGCTGCCATGTCTGGAAATGATTCTTTTTGTAAGTTTACTATTTTAGGAAGGTCTGCTTCAGTTACGTTTCGTATTATGACGTTGGTGACAGTACCTCTTACTTTATATTCGATATCCTAAACGCACCTCTATAGTTAGTTCAATTGTCATTTATTAATTATTGTTATATTGACATATGCAATATGATGCAAAAGATGAAAAGAAAACGATGGAATTAGAATCATAATAATAACAATAGTACTAGGAAGGGGATGGAATTTGAATGCATCATTAAGATAAGTAAATAATATATAATGATATTCTTTAGGCAAACCAGAATACAAGTTTATATTTTGCTAAGAAAGTAAAAATACACATATTCAGCATATGGAAGAGTCATTACATCCATACAATTCCGGAGTGACCATTAGAAATACACGTCCAGAGGATATTCATTATCGTTGATATGTTATTCTATAATATTACATAAAGTTGTATAATTTGAGATATGAGTATAGAAAAAATCAAATAAGATTATTTGATATATTTATTATTGAGTAGAGTTTATCATTTTGTTTGTCATCTGGTACAC
>JBKPEX010000295.1:0-6761 GCA_046728625.1 Thermoproteota archaeon | reverse complement strand
CTACCATTTTTTTTTAACATTCTATTGGAAATCAAGAATTTCTTGACCTCCACTGCCACAGACCTAGAAGGGTCGACAAAATTTATTGTAGGCATCAATGCAGTTAAATAATTTTTTACAAAAGGAAGGTGACTACTCGACAGAGTTATAACATCTATATTTTTGCTAATATCTTTATTATTGTCTTTATCCATTACTCTTAAAATAGTGTTAAATGTTCGGCGTTCATCTGTTAAAAAAGTTCCATTTTCTATCAAGTCAATTATTGGCGAGGCATTAAATCTTGTTATAAGAATTTTTTGTGGTACCTCTCTTCTAATCTGATCCTCAAGCTCCTTACTTAAAAGAGTTCTTTCCGTAGCCATAACACCAATATGATTCATCTTTGTTAGTCTTGAAGCCCGTTTTAAAGGAGGTTTAACACCGAGTAAAGGTACATCTATTACTTTTCTAATCTCATCTAATACTTGAACAGAAGGAGTGTTTGAGGCCAGCACTATCAGCTTTGGCTTATATCTCTGAAGATATTTTAGTGTATTAAGAATAATATTTCGCAACTCTTGATGAGATTTATTCCCGTATGGATAATGTGCCCTGTCAGCTAAATAAAGCATGTTTTCGTTTGGCATCTCTCTTTTTAACTCTCGTATAATAGATAATGAGCCTACGCCAGAGTCGAATACCGCGATCGGATTACTTATCAATAGATGTTGTTTTCGGCTGCTATATAAATTTGAGATCCTGTATACTGTTCTGCTCTGTACTTAGATTGTGATAGATGCAATAGAACAATAGCTATCCATTTTAGTTAAATTAGAGTGTCGAGTCAACGCATTATGCTTTTACTGTAGACGTCAATAGTCTTGCAGTATTTTTTACGAGTACGTGCTTAGAAATACATAATACGATACCTGAACATTAAAAACCTATAATTTTGAAGCATCCCAGTTGTTGTCTCTCAACCAAGCGTACAATGGAATAAGAGCATGTTTGAAAGGGAGAGCCTTATCATTTTTCCTATTGTACCCAACCATAACTATCCTCCCGATAAGAATATTTTCGATGTCTTTTATAAGGTGTTGCCTTTCAAACGGGCCATATATTTCAAAAAAAAAATCTTGATCGTAGAGAGCAATATGTTGTGCAAAACAGTCAGATAAAATAGAAGGATCTGTAACGATTCTATCCGCAGTAAGGTCAATCCTCTTATCCACTATTATTTGCAATCCTCTGTTAATGTATTTCTCACGGATAAACTGAGAATTCAGCTTTTTGTCTAGATCATTTTGATATATTTTAATATCCTTGCTCGTATTGGAAACTGTACGCTCTGCAAGATCAAAAGCTTCCTTTAATTCATCTGTATTGGCTATATCCAGAGGCTTATTCTTTCCGTAAAGATAGAAGATACATATTAATTCAGAGTTTTCAATGAAAGGGAACGTACGACTTCCATTGATAAATTGGCCTATTCTATACGAAATGTCCTCTGGTAGAATAATTTTGAGGTAAGAATCAGCACTTAATACCATCTTCTCTTTTGAATGGTTAATCCAACACCTTTATACATTGTTATTCATAAGAAGGCTACATGACAACATTAACTGAACCAGGCAAAACTGTATATCTTATAGTTCACGGTCAAAGGCAATTATTAGAAAAAGTACAAGACAAGCTTGTCGAGAAGGGATTCAAAAAGGAAAATATGAAGCCAGCAAGTCTTGAGAAAGTAGGAGATAATGGAGAATATACCGCCATGGTCTGGCCTCCAATGTCTCCCCAGGAGATAATCGTTAGTGAAATTGATGATAATCTGACAGGTCAAGCAAAGGGAATGGGAGCTTGGTCATCGGTAGGTCAAAAAGAGTTATATCGAATCCCACTCTGACTAGATGAGATTTTCGAATTAAACATGGTATAAGCAGCAACTAAAGTGTAAAGTTTATGGATTATGGATTACATGATGTTAATTTGGGACATGGTATCCTAGGACATAAAATATGTTATTTACATAATTTAGCCTAATAGCAAATTATATCTCAATACAGGATATAAGCAATCTCTACGCTGAAATAATTTATTGTATGATCCATACCAAAACAGTTGTTGTTAACAATTCAAATTTCAAGAGGTGTATTAGCAAAAAGATATATCTACATACAAGATTTGTACAGAGTATAATACTACTGCATCAAATTGATGAGATCGCTCAAGAAAGTGTAGCCTTTAATGGCAACGTAAATACATTTAGCTAAAGGATAATTTGCGCTCGGTTAATGTTACAATTTATTTGATAATGTTAAATAGTAGGATTTTTTTGAAATACTGATGATCAACCATTTCAACCAGAATTCTCAGCCACGAATTATGGTTGTTGATGATGAGAAAGACATCCTGCGTATAATTAAAAGGGATTTAGAGACAAATAACCAGATTCGATTCAACGTAGACATTTTCTCTAGTGCTGAGTCGGCTTTAGAGGCTTTCGAAAATCATCCTGATAATCACTATGATCTAGTGCTGACAGACATCAGAATGCCCAGGATGAACGGGTTTGAATTATATCGTCGTATCAAAGAAAAGAATCCTGCAACAAAAATTGCATTTATTACCGCCTTTGAAATAAACAAGGAGGAGTTCAGTAAAGTATTACCGTCTATAGATGTAAAGGACTTTATCATTAAACCTGTTAGCATTTCCGCACTAGTGATAAAAATACAGGAAATCATAGGCAAGAAATAAATAAATAATTAAATAAAGCAAGCAATTCAGTTATAGTTTCTTTGAATAGCAGGTTTTGCCTGTAGAACTTATTTTTTGGCTCCGACTGTCATCGACATTTTATATATCATTATAGCAATGGATAGGTACTTGCGACAAAAACTCTTTCAATTTAGATTCCTACACAACGTACGGTTCTGTTTATTTTGATAAATCTGTTTCTTATATTTGTCAATCAATCATTTGAAGGCATATATTAACGGAGTGTTTCAAGTTCTCTGTCATCACGATAATTTTCTGGATTCAGTCTAAATCCAGACGTAGTTTGATATGGAACATCGCTTAGCTTCAAATGGTACTCTAATTTTTTCTTCTTTTTGAGTTGTTTTTCAAACCAGAAAGCAAACTGTTGTTCAATCATATGGCCCTCTTCCTTTTCAATGTCTGGATAAATATCAAGCAATTTTTCTATGAAGATAGAATCAAAAAAAATTTGGAAAAAATCCCAACCCATTGCGGTGCCAGTTGAAGAGCATTCACATTTGCTTCTGATGTGGGCACCCCATTCAAGTTCGCCAATAAATTCCATTATTTTCTGCCTTTCCTTCTCAAAATTTATACATGATCCAGAAATTACAATCATCGGAGGTTTTCGAGGAGATTTTCTTCTCAACCTTAATTCATTAATTATTCCACAGCATTTTATATAAAGTAATGTTACAATATAATAGAAGATACTCAGTTAAGGTACCTATCAATCATAGCGCGAGATCTTTCAATCCCCAGGTCAAGAACGTAGCTTCCGATTTTTGGACCCCTATCTGAGTTAATAAGAATTCTATACAGCAACATGAAGAACTCTTTGGGTTCCATTTCATTATTTCTGGCTATCTCGAATATCTTGGTCTGAAGAGTTTTCGCGGCTTCTAAATCATGCTCATGACCAATAAACGTTTTTAAAATCTGAGACAACTCCATGAGTGCTTTTTTATTTTTGTTATTCATGATGATTTCAAATTTTTCTTCTGTTGAGGCGAGATGATCATGGATCCAATTAGATGCTAGTTGTATTTTATTTCGTATATCAGGAGTTTTGTCCTTTACTACCCCATACTTGACTAATCTTTCAAATATCTTGTTAGATTTCTCTTCGTCGTCAGAGAAAAGAGAAGCCTGTTGTGAGAGAAGTCTATATGGTATATGCATGACGTTGTTGTTTGGAGGATTTAAATGATTAACATATTCGTAAATTCCCTTTATTTTTATTAATTTTGCTTGGTTTTGCTCCTTTATTTTGCCAAAGTAAATATCTTCATACAAATCATATTCATCCATCAATAAGGGAATGTCCTCTTTGCTTACATGCCTTGTTCCTGTAATCCGTTTAAATAGAAGGAGGAGCAGTGACTGGGGTGTTCCGTACTTCAGCCATGTTTGTGGGGTAAGCACATTCCCTGTTGACTTGCTGATCTTTCTCCCTTCCTTATCTAAAAACATCTCATACTTTACGTGGAGCGGATGAGGGCATCCCAGAATTTCATTTGTAACCCAGTCATTTATACGCACAGAGTCCATTATATCTTTTCCATATGCTTCAAATCTTATATCCAAAGCAGACCATCTAGCAGCAAACTCTACTTTCCATGCTAATTTTCCGGACCCTTTACGAATATCGACCTGGCCGATATATCCACAACCCTTTACGTCTTCTCTATTTATTTTGCCTCCTGAACATGTATACAACACCTTTTTTTCGTCGGCTAGGTATTTTTCAGCTTTTGCAGTATAAAGCCTGCCACAGCTTTCGCAGAGCGGAAAATATGGTAGAGTCTGATTATATTTTTCTTGACCAACAAATTCAGATATCTTTGTACCCAGATAATTGGCTCTTTGTAACAACGAGTCGATTTGAGATGCAAGAATTCCATTCTTGTACGCCTCAGCGCCACTTTGGAATCGGTATTTTACTCCTACACTGTCAAGGCCATCAAGAAGAAGTCCGCTCATATGGTCCCCGTAAGACTTATGACATCCACCGAAAGGGTCTGGTATGTTTGAAACGGGTTTTGCCAAATGATCCTTCAGCCAATTTGGAAGACCTGTAGGAATTTTTCTTAGACCATCCATATCATCGGAATATGCGATTAATTCAGATCGGTACCCAAAATTTTGTAGGGCTAGCGCGATTCCATACGCCCTCACCGCATCACCCATGCTTCCTATATGTGGAATTCCAGAGGCTCCTAGACCACTCTCTACCTTGATCAATTCCAAGCTGCGGCCTATTTTTTTTTCACGTTTAATAATGGAGTCTGCGACTTTATCTATCCACGTCCCTTTACCGATTAACTGATCTGTAGAAGCAGCCATCTCTTATTTTAGCGCCTTTGATACATAAGGACCATTTTTGACATATCCCATTCTTTTGTAATACTCTCTTGTTCCTATGGCACTTATTACAGATAACTTTTCTACTCCGAACTCATATTTTGCTATTTTTTCTGCCTCTGCCATAAGCTGCCCTCCATATCCTCTGTGTTGACAGGTCTCATTATTTCCTCTATCTCCCACATTTATCATCTGACCGTATACATGCAATTCCCTTACCACAGCGGCGGGGCGAGGAGTGGATGATAGAATATTCTTTTTTTGATGGAGATCTTTTGTATCGGCACACGGATAAGAATGATCGCTATCATTCGATAAGTCATTATTGTTGTTGTTATCGTCATAGAGTTCATCAAATTGAAGCTCATTTCTGTATGGATTTGTCACCTTTCTTAGCCTTAAAAAGCCCAGAACCTTTGACCTATTCTCAGTCTCAAACGATAAAAAGACTTCTTGTCCATCTGAAGCAGCATAGTCTATCCTATTCATCGTGACTTCATCCTGTGACAGAAATCCCATTTTTTGCAGGCCGATTTCTCTGCACCTGATGCAACTGCATTTCAAACCAATCTTTTTCAATTTTTCTAAAACAATTTGTCTCAAATTTCCTTTTTTGGGTCCAGCTATAATATCTTTGGATTCAATCTCTCGTTGCACCCGCATTATCCTTATCCATGGTGGAACCATTTTCTTTACTTCAATCAAGAGATCTATCATGTCGTCGTCAGAATAAGGGGAATAATTCCCAGTATTGTATAATTTATATAATCCGGTATTTTTTAAAACTAGAGTTGGATAAATTTTTAACATGTCTGGCTTAAAAAGAGGATCTTGAAACAACCTCTTAAAGTCCTGAATATCCTTCTCAACTGAGGAGTTTGGCAATCCTGGCATCATATGGGCTACAATTTTGTAGCCGGCATCTCTAGCGAGCCTAAAAGATTGGATAACATCACCCAAAGTGTGCCCGCGGTTGACTTCTTTGTAAACTTCATCACGTAATGACTGAATTCCAATTTCGATGCGTGTTATCCCCAGTTCTAACATTAAATCTATATGTTTCTGGTTGCAGTAGTCGGGTTTTGTTTCGACAGTAAATCCCACACACCTTACACTTGCAGTTTCGTTAATTTCAATTGCCTCTTGTAGATCCGCAGCAAACGATGGCGAGGATCGATTAGAATACTCTGTATCATTTAAAGCATCAAAGCATGACTTCACAAAACCTTTTTGATATTCTGTTGGCATAAATGGAAACGTTCCTCCTACTATAACAAGTTCTGCCTTACCTATGTCGTGACCCATGGCTCTTAATTGATATAGCTTGGACTTGATTTGTTTGTATGGATCATATTGAAAGCTTTGAGCTACTTTGGTAGAGGGTTCAGTCCCTGTATAACTCATAGGAGTGTTAAATTCAATTCCTCCTGGACAATATATGCACCTTCCATGTGGGCAGCCAAAAGGTTTTGGCATTACAGCGATCACTGCTACCCCTGATGCTGTCCTTGTAGGTTTGACAGTTAATAGCTTGCGATGAGGATTGTTGTAAGAAAGATATGCAATTATATGTTCTCTTTTGGGAATTACATGCAGATGGTATTTAGATGACGTTTTTTTTATTATATCTAGCATATCTTGTTTTAATAAAC